>NZ_JBSFBL010000075.1:0-27788 GCF_053592935.1 Kribbella sp. NPDC002412 | reverse complement strand
GCAAGAGTGGTCGCCCGATCGAGAGCCTGGTCCAACTGGAGCCGGTGACCGAGCCGCGACGGCACATGTTCGGTGACGGTTCGGTGCTCGACCTGCCGATTGCCGACCGCGGTGAGCAGTTCCAGGCCTGGACGGACCTGGCCGGCGAGAAGACGGCCCAGCAGTGGACCGCACTGGTCGACGGCTACGGCGAGACCTGGCAGGTACTGCGCAAGACGTCGCTGGAGCCACCGCTCAAGGACAAGCTGCCCATGAGTGCGGTCAGAGCGCTCAAACCGTGGCAGTCGCTGGAGCGGGTCGCACAGCGCCAACTGGATGACGACAGAGCTCGTGCGGTACTGCGGCACTTCGCAGCACAAGGTGGATCGGAGGCGAAGCTCACACCTGGGTACGTCGGCGTCTGGTCGTACCTGGAGCGCACGTTCGGCCGCTGGACGATCGACGGCGGTTTCGGTGCCCTGGCTGATGCGCTGGCGCAACGAGCGAGTGAGCGGAAGGTAGACGTCCGGACCGGTGCCGAAGTTGTGGCAGTGACCACATCGGACGGCAGTGTGACCGGCGTACGGCTGGCTGATGGGACTGAGCTTGCCGCGGACATCGTGGTGAGCGACATCGACCCACGTGAGCTCTACGGACAGCTGGTGGACGACCCGGCGGCCAAGAAGGTGCGCAAGAGGGTGCAGGCGACCCACCAGGCGCAGGCCGCGTACGTCGTACACCTGGGCCTGCGGGAGCCGGTTCCGAGCCTGCCGTTCGAGACTGTCCTGCACGGTGCGCCGACAGTCGTCGTGCGGACCGGTGGACAGGCGCCGGCCGGGCATCAGGCGTGGTCCGTGCTGGTGCACGGCTACCCGACGGACGACGTACTGGACCTCCTGGTGGCCCGTGGGCTGCACATCCGGGACAAGGTGGTGTCGCGGCAGACATCGCCGTCCTGGTGGGCCGGTGTGGCGTGGGAGGGCTACCGCACGGCCCGCCGACGGGCTGCCAACGTGTCGCCGGTCAAGGGGCTGTACTGCGTCGGCGCGGGAGCTCACCCGGGGTCCGGCGTACCGGCCACCACGCTGGGTGCGGCCATCGTGGCCGACGCGGTCGGGAAAGCCTGAGACCGGGTTGGGAGCCGGTCAACCGGCGCACGTAGGATTGATTGTTCATGTGTGTCATGTCGGGATGGGTGCCCGGCAGTAGAGAGGACCTCGGTGGATCAATCCCCCACGTCGGCCGATCACGAGAACGTCGAGCGAGCTGAGCTGGCGGCTGAGCAGCAACACGTCGACCGGGTGTACGAGCGGGTCGCGGAGGCGGCCAGGTCGGCGTCCCGGATCGCGGTCGAAGGCCATCAGCGCGGGCAGGCGCAGAACGTCGGCCGGGTCCGCGAGGAGGAGCAGACCGGTCTGTACGAGCGGGACGTGCTGGTGTTCGCGGCGGCCCGCCGGATCGCCGAGCTGGACGCCGAGCACGAGGGGCTCGTCTTCGGCCGGCTCGACTCCGACCGCGGTGACGAGCAGCCGGCCGCTGGCGCCGCCACCGACCTGGAGAAGCTGTACGTCGGCCGGATCGGCGTCCGCGACGCGGAGTACGAGCCGCTGGTGATCGACTGGCGCGCCCCGGCCGCCGAGCCGTTCTACCGGGCCACCGCGACCGACCGGCTCAAGGTCGTCCGCCGCCGCGTGCTGCGGAACAAGGGCCCGCGGATCGTCGGGCTCGAGGACGACCTGCTGGCGCCGGAGCGGGCGCCGGAGGACCTGCCGGTGATGGGTGAGGGCGCGCTGATGGCTTCGCTGTCGCGTGCCCGAGGTCACACGATGCGGGACATCGTCGCCACTATCCAGGCCGAGCAGGACAAGGCGATCCGGGCTCCTGCCCGTGGCGTGACCGTGATCGGTGGTGGACCGGGCACCGGCAAGACCGTGGTCGCTCTGCACCGAGCGGCGTACCTGCTCTACAGCGACCGCAGGCGGTTCGAGCGTGGCGGCGTACTGGTCGTTGGACCGTCTGCCGCGTTCATGGCCTACATCGAGCGGGTGCTGCCGAGCCTCGGTGAGAACACCGTGTCGCTGCGCGCAGTGGGCGAGCTGGTGGAAGGCGTCAAGGCCACTGCGGTCGACGAGGCCGATGTCGCCGCCATCAAGGGCTCGCTGCGGATGCGCGGCGTGCTGTCGCGCGCTGCCCGCGACCGCGTGCCCACCGCACCCGCGACGATGCGGATCTTCGTCGGCGGGGCAACGATCGAGCTGGACGCCAACCAGCTGGACAACGTACGGCGGAACGCGCTGCGCCGCACGCCTCGCAACAGGGCCGCTGCCGAGGCCCGCAAGGGCCTGGTGGCCGCGCTGTGGCAGCGCTTCCCCGATGACCTGCGCAACGGCGTGTACGGCGACCGGGAGGCGTTCGGCGACCAGGTGACCGACACGCCAGCGTTCCGGACGTTCTTCGGCCAGTGGTGGCCAGTGCTGACGCCGGAGTCGGTGCTGCGCTGGCTCGGGGATCCGAGGCGGCTGCAGCGCTGGGCTCGCAACGACCTGACTCCTGTTGAGATCGACACCCTCGCTGCAGCCATTCGCGGCACGGACGACTTCACCATTGCCGACGTGGCCCTGCTGGACGAGCTTGGCACCCTGCTGGGACGCGTACCGGTCGCCGAGGTCAAGGACGAGGAGTTCGACTGGCTGGAAGGCCTGTCGGACGGTGTCAACGAGGTGCTGACCACCTCGGAGCGCCGGGCCCGCGCCGTCGCGGCCAGAGAGGCCGAGGAGCCGGAGGAGTACGCGCACGTCCTCGTCGACGAGGCGCAGGATCTCTCCCCCATGCAGTGGCGGATGGTGACCCGGCGCGGCCCGCAGGCGAGCTGGACGATCGTCGGTGACCCGGCGCAGAGCTCGTGGCCGGACCCGGACGAGGCGCGGGCGGCGATGGACTCGATGCTGTCGCACCTGCAGCGGCACTCGTTCCGGCTGTCCACCAACTACCGGAACTCCGCCGAGATCTACGCGTTCGCCGGTGACGTGATCCGGCAGACCCTGCCTGATGCCGATCTGCCCGACGCCGTACGCGGTACCGGTGTGGAGCCCGAGCACCGGGTCGTTGACAACGGCAAGCTTGCCGAGGCTGCCGGTGACGCGGCGGTCGAGTTGCTCCAGCTGGTGGAGGGCACGGTCGGCGTGATCGTGCCGCCGAAGCTGCGGCCGGCCGTCGACCCGGTGCTCGCCGAGCTGGGCGACCCACGGGTCGTTGCCGTGAGCCCCTTGGAGTCGAAGGGCCTCGAGTACGACGCAGTGGTCGTCGTCGAACCGGACCGGATCGTCAGCGACACGCTGGGCGGCGTGCGCGCCCTGTATGTCGTGCTGACGAGAGCCACGCAGCGATTGGTTACGATCAACAGCACCACAGACTGGTTGCCCGCCCGCACCTCCTGAGAAGCAAGCAGGGCGGCATCCTGACCGTCACCGGCCAGTTCGCCTCCCAGTCGGTCGACCCGGGTCAGCTGGCCTACAACTGCATGGACCCGGGCTGGCCGCGCAAATGGAGCCGCTGGCACCAGGACACCGAGCTGGCCGACCGCCTGACACCGCGGTTCGCCTGGCTGAACACCTGGTACGGCGCTCCCTGCGCGTTCTGGCCGGTCCGACCGGTCAAACAGGTCCGCATCGGATCGCCGAAGGTCCCGCCGATCCTGCTGCTGCGGGGCAAGTACGACGCAGCGACGCCCCGTGATCGGGGCACGTCGCATGCGTGCCGTGCTGCCGGGCTCACGGCTGCTCGTCGACGACGGCGGCAACCACGCGTCGTACCTGTTCATGAAGAACCCGTGCATCGACGACAAGGCCGAGAAGTACCTGCTCACCGGCGAACTGCCGGCCGACGGCACCTGCCCGGCCGGCCACCCCTAGCCGCGGGGTACGACGTACGACACCAGGTCGGCGTCGTCGGCGGACAGGTCCGACCAGCGGCAGGTCAGGTGCAGGACGGCCAGGCCGCTGGTCGGGTACTTCTGGGTGAGCTCGACGCGCTCCGGGCTGGTGCCGTCGAGGGCGAGCTCGTCGGCCAGCCACGGCACACCGGGCGCGTGGCCGACCAGGATCACCG
Source organism: Kribbella sp. NPDC002412 (assembly GCF_053592935.1). NCBI lineage: Bacteria > Bacillati > Actinomycetota > Actinomycetes > Propionibacteriales > Kribbellaceae > Kribbella > Kribbella sp. NPDC002412. Next base: position 23,702 of record NZ_JBSFBL010000075.1, on the reverse strand, counting down.
TGCGCGCCTCGGCCGGGGCCTCCCGGATGACGTCGAGCAGCTCGTCGGAGTCGGCGTTGTAGATCCGCCGGTCGTACCAGATGTCGGCCGCGGTCGCGCCGGCCTCGGCGGCGTACTGCCAGGTCTCCCGGGTGCGCTGCGAGGGTGAGCACAGCACCAGGTCCGCCTCGATGCCTTGGGCAACGAGGTAGCGGCCGGCCGCGCGGGCGTCGGCCCGGCCGCGGTCGGCCAGCGGCCGCTCCGGGTCCGGCATCGACTCGGGCGGGACCGCCTTCGAGTGCCGGAGCAGGACGAGCGTGCGGTCGATCAGCAGGTCCGACGGGTCAGCCATCCGCACAGGATACGACCGGAGGCCGGGTTCAGGACACGACGGACGAGCGCAGGTTCAGGAACACCTGACGGGTGGCCGTGGACCTGTTCAGGGTGATGAAGTGGATGCCCGGCGCGCCACCCGCGAGCAGCTGCTCGCACAGCTCGGTGGCGATCTCGATGCCGACCTCGCGAACCGCGGACGGCTCGTCCTCGACCGCGTGCAACCGGTCGGTGACGGCCTTCGGCAACGCCATCCCGGTCAGCTCCGCCATCCGCTGGATCTGCTTGATGTTGGTGACCGGCATGATGCCCGGCAGCACCGGGATGTCGCAGCCCAGCGCGGAGGCGCGCTCGACCAGCCGGAAGTAGTCGTCGGCGCCGAAGAACATCTGGGTGATCGCGTAGTCCGCGCCGGCGGCGGCCTTGGCCGCCAGCACCTGCGCGTCGGCCTCCAGCGAGGCTGCCTCCGGGTGCTTGTCCGGGAACGCGGCCACCCCGACGCAGAAGTCGCCCAGCGACCGGATCAGCTCGACCAGCTCGATCGCGTGGTTCATGCCCTCCGGGTGCGCGACCCAGGGCTGGTTCGGGCCGCCCGGCGGGTCGCCGCGCAGGGCGAGCATGTTCCGGACCCCGGCGCCGGCGTAGGCGCCGATCACCGAGCGCAGCTCGTCACGCGAGTGGGCGACACAGGTCAGGTGACCGAGCGGCGTCAGCGACGTGTCCTGGGCGACCCGCTCGGTGACCCGGATGGTGCCGTCCCGCGTGGTGCCGCCCGCGCCGTACGTGATCGAGACGAAGGTCGGCCGGAGCTGCTCGATCTCGCGGATCGACCGCCACAGCACCTCTTCGGCCTCCGGCGTCTTCGGCGGGAAGAACTCGAACGAGAACGAACGGTGTCCGGTCGCGAGCAGCTCACGGATCGTCGGCGTACCGCCGGGCAGCGTCGAAGGGAGACCGTTCGCCATGCCGACAGGTTACCCGCGGTGTCCACCGCGGCGCTGCCACCGACTACGCTCCGAGACGTGTATGGCGATGTGGACATCCCGGCCGAGGTACAGCGCGCGCTGACCGGCTTCCTCGACCTGCAGCAGCAGCGGCTGGCGGCGATCGGGCCGGAGCTGACCGAGCAGGTGCGGGCCGCGCGGGACGCGACCAGCGGCGGCAAGCGGCTGCGGCCGGCCTTCTGCTACTGGGGTTTCCGGGCCGCGGGCGGCGATCCGGCGCAGCCGATCCTGACCGCGGCGGCCAGCCTGGAGATGCTGCACGTCAGCGCCCTGGTGCACGACGACGTGATGGACTCCTCCGACGTACGGCGAGGCGCACCGGCCGCCCACCGTCGCTTCGAGGCGCTGCAGCGGGCCCGGTCCGAGGCGTCCGGGCTCGGCGGCGACCCGGAGCGCTTCGGCGTCGGGGCAGCCATCCTGCTCGGCGACCTGTGCCTGATCTGGGCCGACGAGATGCTGCACACGTCCGGCTTCGACGCGGCCGCACTGGCCCGGGCGTCCAAGTTCTTCGATGCCGTGCGGGTCGAGGTGACCGCCGGGCAGTACCTCGACCTGGTCGCGCAGGCGAGCGGTGTGTCCGACATGGACCAGGCGCTGCGGGTGCTGCGGTACAAGTCCGCGACGTACACGGTCGAGCGGCCACTGCACATCGGCGCGGCGCTGGCCGGCGGCGACCGGCGGTTGGTCGAGGCCCTGTCGGCGTACGGGCTGCCGGTGGGCGAGGCCTTCCAGCTGCGCGACGACCTGCTCGGGGTGTTCGGCGACCCGGCGCTGACCGGCAAGCCGGCCGGTGACGACCTGCGCGAGGGCAAGCGGACCGTGCTGGTGGCCTACGCGGTCGACCACGCGTCGGAGGTGCAGCTGGCCGAGTTCGACCGCCTGTTCGGCCGGCCGGACCTGGACGACGACGAGATCCAGTTGCTGCGCGAGATCCTGCAGGACTCACGCGCGGTGCAGGCCTGCGAGGACCTCATCACCGAGCGGACCGAGGACGCCCTGGACGCGCTCGACCGCGCTCCCCTGGCCGACGACGCCGCCCGCAAGGCGCTGGCCGACCTCGCGATCGCCGCGACGTCCCGGCTGCTCTAAGGCGTCGTCATCAGGTTGATCAGCCGCAGCAGCTCGGCGGTCGGGGCGAGGTCGCCCAGGATGATCACCTTGAGTACGGCGCGATCCTCGTCGTACACGGTCTCGACCCGGAGCCGGCCGATCCCGCTCTGATTGAGCGAGCCCATCACGTGCGTGGTGATCCGGTCCGCGCCCGCGCGGTCGATCGCGTCGATGTGCACGATGCTCGACGCCTCGACGTGCCGGGACTGCTCGTCGGCCTCGAGCGCGGCGGCGCTGGTGCCGGTGAACGCCTCGAGGTCCTCCCGGGCGATCCGGTACTGCTTCCCGATCCGGACGGCCTTCAGCCGGCCATCGCGCACGTAGTTCCGGATCGTCCGGACGTGCAGGCCGAGCCGGCTCGCCACCTGCTCGACCGAGTACAGCTCCTGTGGCATCCGTGTCCTTAGTCGTCGTGGGACTCCAGGCTAAGGCAGTTTCCTTAGAATTCCCTATAATTCGTCAGATAGGGATGTTTAAGGTATTTTTGACGGCATGATCTGGAAGCCAGCGGCCGGAGCGGCCGCACCCGTGGTTGAGGAGCTAGGCGGCGTGCGGGTGTTCGTGGCGGACACCGGCGTGGTGGACGAGGGCGACGCCGTGCAGCTGATCGCGACCGCGCACTACGAGCACCAGGCCGAGTGGGTCGCGCTGCCGGCCGCAGTGCTGGGCGACGAGTTCTTCGAGCTGCGGACCGGACGGGCCGGAGCGATCGTGCAGAAGTTCGTGAACTACCGGATGGGCTTGGTCGTGGTCGGGGACATCTCGGACAAGCTGGCCGCGAGCAAGCCGCTGCGCGACTGGGTGCGGGAGAGCAACCGGGGCCAGTCCCTGTGGTTCGTCGACGAGCTGTCCGAGCTCGCTGAGCGGTTGCTGCCTACAGGACCGGCTGCGAGCTGAGCAGGTCCGGCGTCTCGGCATCCGGGTGCTCCTGGACGAGCACCCGAAGCTGACCGGAGGCCGTGCTGTCCTCGGTGAAGATCTGCAGCGCGACGTCGACCGTGTCGTGGTCGTGCTCGAGCAGGTGGTGCAGTCCCGCCCACAGGACGAGTTCGGGCTCGCCGGTCGAGCGGTCGCTCAGCGAGTCGGCGAGCGCGTCCCAGTTGCGCCCGAACCAGCGCGGCAGGTCGAAGGCGGTCGCGCAGAGGTCCAGGAAGCCGGACTTGTCGTGGATCTCGCTGGTGTCCAGCAGGACGAAGTCCCAGCCGGCTTCGGCCGCGGCACGCCGCACCTGGTCCGTACCGGCGTCCGACGGCCAGCGGTAGACACCGGGGCGCAGGCCCTTGGTCAGCAGCGTGCGCAGCTCAGTCATCCGTCGGTCCCCCCGTCCGCCGCGACCCGGCGGAACGACTTGTAGTGATCGTCGGTGTAATAACGCTCGCCACCCTTCCCGGTCACGATCCGGCGGGCGCCGCGGTCGTTCTCCCCCGGCGTCTGCACCGTGTACTCCCGGTAGTACCCACGGTCCTGCTGGGGCAGCAGCTTCTCGAAGTTGCCGAACACCACCCCGTCGCGGCTGTACGGGAACGGACCGCCCTGGTCGATCAGCTTCAGGGTGTGCCGCGCCTCGTCCGGCAGGTCCGCCGCAGCGACGATGGTGAGGCCGCTGTCCGGATCGGTGCCGCTGGTCTTCTCCTGCGCACTGCACCCGAACAGCGAGGCCGCCAGCGTGATCACCAGCATCGCGATCACCACGATCGCGACGATCCGCGCGGCCTTCGGGTTGTTGATCACCCGGCGCTCCGCAACCGCCTGCTGAACTCCGCGGCCGCGGCCGCCGGGTCGTCGGCGTCGGTGATCGCGCGTACGACGACCACGCGGGTCGCACCCGCTTCGACAACCTCGTCCAGGCGGTCCCGGTCGATCCCGCCGATCGCGAACCAGGGCTTCGACTCCTGCCGGCTAGCGGCGTACGCGACCAGCTCGAGCCCTGCTGCCTGGCGGCCCGGCTTGGTCGGCGTCTCCCAGGTCGGGCCGACGCAGAAGTAATCCGAGCCACGCTCGGCCACCGCTGCGTTCACCTGACTGAACGTATGCGTGGAGCGCCCGACGATCGGCTCCGGTCCGATGACCGCCCGCGCTGCATGCACCGGCAGGTCCCGCTGGCCCAGGTGCAGTACGTCGGCCCCGGCGGCGAACGCGATGTCCGCACGGTCGTTGACGGCGAGCAGCTTGCCGTGCCGCTTGCAGGCGTCCGCGAAGATTTCGAGCGCCGCCAACTCGTCTGCAGCCTCCATCTCCTTCTGACGCAGCTGCACGATGTCCACGCCACCGCTCAGCGCGGCGTCCAGGAACTGTTCGAGGTCGCCCTGTTTCTCCCGCGCATCCGTGCACAGGTAGAGCCGGGCGTCTTGGAGTCTGTCGGTGCGCTCAGTCACACCGCCAAGCCTGCCATGCCGACGCCGTCGTAGGGTTGTCGCATGCCTGTGTTGACGTCCGATGTGGTGGTGGTCGGGGCCGGGCTGATCGGTCTCGCCACCGCCTGGCGGCTGGCTGCAGACGGTATCCAGGTGACGGTATGTGACCCGACACCCGGCATCCAGACCTCCAACGTCGCCGCCGGCATGCTGGCCCCGGTCACCGAGGTCGAGTACGGCGAGGACGACCTACTGGCGCTCAACCTGGCCAGCGTGGCCGCGTGGCCATCGTTCGCCGCCGAGCTGGAAGCCACCACCGGCTTGTCCGCCGGACTGCACCAGACCGGGACGCTGTCGGTCGCGTACGACGTCGACGACGCAGCAGCGCTCCGGAGACTGGCCGACTACCAGCGACGGCTCGGCCTCGAGGTCGAGGAGCTGTCCGGCCGCGACGCCCGCAAGCGAGAGCCCATGCTGGCCACCGGCGTCTCCGGCGGCGTCTGGGTCCCTGGCGACCACTCGGTCGACAACAGGCAGGCAGTGGTCGCACTCCTCCGCGCAGTGGAGGTCTCCGGCGCCACTCTGATCCGTCAGCGCGTGTCCCACGTGATCACGTCAGGTACGGCGGCTATCGGCGTACAACTGGACAACGGGGACACCGTGCACGCCGGGCACGTCATCGCTGCGGCAGGACCGTGGTCCGGGCAGCTGGACGGCGTACCGCAGGAGCTGCGGCCGCCGGTGCGTCCAGTCAAAGGCGAGGTACTGCGGCTGCGGGTGCCAGAGGCGTATCGGCCCGCGCTGCGTCACGTCGTCCGGGCGACCGCGCGAGGCTTCTCCGTGTACCTCGTCCCGCGGCCTAATGGTGAGCTCGTAGTGGGTGCGACCACCTCCGAGCTCGGCTACGACACTCGCGTGCTCGCCGGCGGGGTGTTCGCGCTGCTGCGGGACGCACGGACCGTCCTGCCGATCACGGACGAGTTGGAGCTGGTGGAGACGATCGCCGGGCTGCGGCCGGCCACTCCGGACAACGCGCCGGTACTGGGCCCGTCCGGGCTCGATGGGTTGCTGTGGGCAACGGGTCACTACCGCAACGGCGTGCTGCTGACGCCGATCACCGCGCAGATCCTCGCGGACACGGTCCGCAGCGGTGTGGTCCCCGAGCTCGGGAAGCCGTTCCTCGGCAGCAGGTTCTGACCCGATCGGTTGCTCTGAGCAAGCACAGCTTGTGAACTACACGCATGTAGTTCAGCCTTGAATTGTAAACATTGGATTACAGGCGTAACAAGCACCCCATTCGCCCCTGTTGTCACATCCGTATCAGCACTTACGGTCAAGTGACGTTCACACGGGGAGATGGAACATGCGTAACGTCGTACGTGTACTGACGGGCATCGCCGTACCGTTGCTGACCGCGGCCGTGATCACCGCCGGCTCGCCGGGCTTCGGCTCGTACAAGGTGAAGGACGGCGACACGCTCAGCCACATCGCGAGCCGCTACGGCACCACGGTCCGGAACTTGGTTGCCCTGAACAACCTGCCAGGCAACGGCAACGCGATCTACGCCGGCGAGGTGCTCAAGGTGCCCGGCCGGAAGGGCGCCGCCACCGCGACCACGGCGCACCCGTCCAAGCGGTCCCAGCTCGGGCGGGTGACGTACGTCGTCAAGCGGGGCGACACCGTCTCGAAGATCGCCAAGCGCTTCAAGTGCTCCCAGGCGAACCTGCTGGCCGCCAACGGCCTGCGCGCCGGCGACCACATCTACGCCGGCAAGCCGCTGCAGGTCCCGGTGAAGATCCGCCCGAAGGCCAAGGCGCCGGTCAAGGAGAAGAACAACACCTTCGCCGGCCGCACCTACCCAGACCACATCGTCGCCCGGGCCGACCGCAACCGGGCGATCCTGAAGAGCCGCATGCTGCCCACCCGGTCGCAGATGCGCGCGCTCATCGTCAACACCGCCAAGCGGCACGGCGTCGACCCCGAGCTGGCGCTCGCGGTGAGCTGGCAGGAGTCGGGCTGGAAGCAGCGGGTGGTCTCCCCCGCCAACGCCATCGGCGCGATGCAGGTGATCCCGTCGACCGGGCGGTTCGCCTCCTCGATCGTCGGGCGGAAGCTGGACCTGCTCCGGCCGCAGGACAACGTCACCGCCGGAGTGGTGCTGCTGGACCGGCTGACCGGCGCGGCCCGGCTGGACATCGCCGTCGCCGGGTACTACCAGGGCCTGGGCGGGGTGACCCGGAACGGCATGTACCCGGACACGAAGGCCTACGTGAAGAACGTGCTCCGGATCAAGGCACAGCTGGAGCGCGGCTGGGACCCGCTGCGGTGAGCTAGGAACCACTGCGGTGCGCCTGGCACGGTCACGCTGGGGCGTTATCTACACTCTCAGAGCAGAACGGCTTGGAGAGGCGGCTCACCGCAAGTGACGGACGACGTGGACACGCAGGTCAGCGACCGCCTCGTCGGGCGAGTGCTCGACGGACGGTATCGCGTCGGCGCGCGCGTCGCCAAGGGCGGCATGGCCACTGTCTACCAGGCTCTCGACATGCGGCTGGACCGGGTCGTCGCGCTCAAGGTGATGCACGACGGGCTCGGCGACGACGCCCAGTTCGCCCGCCGGTTCGTGGCCGAGGCCCGCGCCGCCGCCCGGCTGTCGCACCCGAACGTGGTCGCCGTCTTCGACCAGGGCGACGACGACGGCACGCTGTTCCTGGCGATGGAGTACATCCCCGGCCGCACGCTCCGAGACGTGATCCGCGAGCAGGCGCCGCTGACCCCCTCTCGAGCGCTTGACCTCCTGACGCCGATTCTGTCCGCGCTCTCGGCAGCGCACGACGCCGGCATCGTGCACCGCGACATCAAGCCGGAGAACGTGCTGATCTCCGACAACGGCGTGGTGAAGGTCGCGGACTTCGGTCTGGCCCGTGCGGTCTCAGCCACCGGCAACACGGCGACTCAGGGCCTGCTGATGGGCACCGTGTCGTACCTGGCGCCCGAGCTCGTCACTGACGGTAGTGCGGACGCCCGCTCGGACGTGTACTCGTCCGGCATCCTGCTGTACGAGATGCTCACCGGGAACAAGCCGCATTCCGGTGACACCCCGATCCAGGTCGCCTACGCACACGTGCACGCCGACGTGCCTGCGCCGTCGGAGGAGCAGCCGAGCATCCCGCCGTACGTCGATGCGCTCGTGCAGCGCGCGACCGCGCGGGACCGGGACCTGCGGCCGGCCGACGCGCGCGTGCTGAGCCGCCAGGTGCGCCGGGTGCGCAGTGCGCTCGACGAGGGCCTACCGGACGACCCGGACCTCACCGGCGACCTCACGGTGCCGATCCAGCAGATCCGCCAGGACAGCGGGTACGACGACGGCTACACGCGGGGCGCACCCGAGGAGAACGGCCAGGTGCTGCGGCACGACACGATCGTCGTACCGGTGGAGAACGGCCGGCCCACGGGTGCGGCGAGGGTCCAGGCGCCGCCGCAGCGGAAGGGCCGTGGGCTGATCGCGCTGATCGCCATCCTGGCGGCCGCCATCGGCATCGGTACGGCGGCCTGGTACTACGGCATCCACCGCTACACCGCCACGCCCAGCCTGGTGAACATGCTGCCGGCGGCTGCCGCGACCGAAGCGGAGAAGGCCGGGCTCCGGACGACTCTGGCGAACCAGGACTTCTCCGAGGACGTGCCGACGGGTCACATCATGGCGACCGACCCCGCCGCCGGCGACCGGATCCGCAAGAACGGTGAGATCGGCCTCACCGTTTCCAAGGGGCCGGAGCGCTACCGGGTGCCGCAGCTCGCCGGTCTGGACCTGGAGGCGGCGAAGCGGGCGCTGGACCCGATCAAGCTGATCACCGGGCAGATCAACGAGCAGTACAACGAGACGGTGCCGGCCGGGCGGGTGATCGCCTTCAGCCCGAGGTTCGACACGGTCGTGAAGCCCGGCACGGCGGTCAACCTCGCGATCAGCAAGGGCAAGCGGCCGATCCCGGTCCCGGACACCACCGGGAAGTCGTACCGCGACGCCGGCAAGGAGCTGCGCAAACTCGGCTTCGTGGTCGGGCGGACGGACCAGTACGACGAGAAGGTCGCCGAGGGCAAGGTGATCAGCCAGAGCCCCAATACCGGCACGCTGTTCGCCAAGGACAAGGTCCAGCTGGTGGTGTCGAAGGGCCCGCCGCTGGTCGAGGTGCCGAACGTCAAGCGCAAGAACCTGGCCGACGCGCAGAAGATCCTCACCGACGCCGGCTTCACGGTGAAGGTGGAGAAGGCGCCGTTCAACCTCGGCCTGAACATCGTCGCGGCGCAGAACCCGGGCGCCGGCAAGAAGGCCAAGCCGGGCAGCGAGATCGTCATCACCGTCCTGTAGCCGTTTTGCCCCGCCCGGCGGGCGTCTGATGAGATGTCCGGCGTGAATCACCCGCGTCTCGCCGTACTGGCCCTGCTCGCGGTCGCGGCGGCGTGGGGATCGACGTTCTTCCTGACCAAGGACCTGCTCACCAGGATGGACGTCGCCGACTACCTGGCGTTGCGGTTCCTGATCGCCTCGGTCGCGCTGATCCTGGTGCACCCGCCCGCGATCGCCCGGCTCAGCCGCCTCGACCGCGGCCGGGCCGTTGCCCTCGGCATCACGTACGGCATCGCCCAGCTGGTCCAGACCGAGGGTCTGCGGCACACCTCGGCGAGCGTCTCCGGCTTCGTGACCGGCATGTACGTCGTGTTCACGCCGCTGCTGGCCGCGGTCATCCTGCGGCACAAGATCGGCCGCTGGGCCTGGGTCGCCGTGATCCTCGCCACTGTCGGCCTCGGCGTCCTGTCGCTGCGCGGCCTCAGCATGGGCACCGGCGAGCTGCTCACGCTGGCCTCGGCCGGCCTGTACGCGCTGCACATCATCGGCCTCGGCGCCTGGTCCACCTCGTCGAACGCCCTCGGCCTGTCCGCGCTGCAGATGGTCGTGATCACCTGCGTCTGCGCGATCGGCGCCGTTCCGGGCGGCTTCTCCGTGCCGGGCTCGGGCGCCGACTGGGTCAGCGTCTTCTACATGGCGCTCGTCGCGGGCGCGCTGGCGCTGATCGTCCAGACCTGGGCCCAGGCGCACCTCAGTCCCACCCGCGCGGCCATCGCGATGACAATGGAGCCGGTGTTCGCGTCGTCGTTCGCCGTCCTGTTCGGGTCGGAGAGCGTGACGTGGCGGATGCTGGTGGGTGGCGCTCTGGTGCTGTCTGCCATGTACTTGGTGGAACTCGCACCGCGGCGCAAGTTCGAGGCCGAAGTGCAGCACCTGGCTCAGTAGGGGGAACGATGCGGGACGACAGCGCGCGGCGGGTCCGGTGGTTTCCGGCCGTCGTCATCGCGGTCCTGCTGGCGTTCCTGGCCGCCGGGACGACGGTCAACCTGGTGCGCAACCCCCAGCCGTTGCTGGTCGCGGAGGGTGTGCCGGGCTCTTCCGCGCTGACCGCCGACGACGGGCAGTACGACGACATGATGCAGCACGCGATCGCCGACCTCGACGCGCTGACGTTGCCGAACGGCGCGACGCTGGCCGGCTGGGACGGGCCGTGGCGCTTCGTCTGGCCGCGGGACGCGTCCTTCGTGGCCGCCGCGTACTGCGCGATCGGCCGTACGGCGGACGCCGTACGCGTGCTGGACTTCCTCGACGGGGTCAGGCCGTCGGCCGGTCGCTGGGAGGCCCGCTACTCCTCCAGTGGGGAGGCGGTCCGGGACGGGCGCGAGGCTCAGCTCGACGGGTCGGGGTGGGTGCTGTGGGCAACGTGGTTCTGCCGGGCGGGCGGCAACTACTGGGAACTGGTCCGGGAATCGGCGGACCAGATCGTCAGTGAGCTTGGGGCGAACGGCCTGCCCGGGGCCTCGCCCGACTACTGGGAGCGGCCGGAGGCGGAGGTGACGCTAGGCACTGTGGCACCGCTGATCGCTGGACTGCGGTCCGCGGTCGGGATCGCCACGGATGGTGGGCATCCGGACGACGCCGCGCGCTGGGCCGCGGCTCTGGAGAGGTTGTCTGCGGCAACGGATCGGCGCTTCGGGCCGGACTATCCGCGGACTCCCGCGCGGGCGGTGGCCTTCCTGGAGCCGGGGCTCGAGCCGGTCGGGGTGGGCGGCGGGGCGGATGCGATCGTCACCGTCCTCGGGCCGCCGTTCGCGCCACGCCGTACCGAGGTCGACCAGGCGATCGAGCGGGCGCGCGCCGTACTCACGCAGCCGAACGGCGGGGTCACCCCGGGCGAGGACTGGCGGACGGATGGGGTCGCCTGGACGCCGCAGACCGCTTTGTTCGCGTTGAGCGCCGCGGCCCGCGGGGATCGCGCGACGGCCGGTGAGCTGCTGACCTGGCTGAACGACTACCGGACCAGCACCGGCGCGCTGCCGGAGAAGGTGAACCGCGACCGGCAGCCGGCCGGCGAGGCTCCCCTCGGCTGGACCTCAGCCCTGGTCGTCCTCGCCGGCGCAGCACTCGATCGGCCGCTGCCGATCCCCTAGCAGATCTCCATTGCGTCGTGCACCGGCGCTTCCGGGCGCGCCGTACTGGTCTTGACCGAGTAGAAGAACGCGGTCGAGGCGATGTCGTCCTGCAGCGGGAGGTAGCGGCCGCCGGAGCGCCAGCCGAGGGCCTGGACGTCGACGCGCAGCTTCTCCTTGAAGCGGATCGGGTCTGGCAGGTGGAAGCGGTACATGCCGAACCGCTGCTGGCTCGCGTACTGCCCGTCCGGCCGGATCACCTGCGGCATGCCGAGGTACGGCGTACTGAACTCGGTGTAACCGCCGAGGTGCGGCACGTCGAAGTTCCACGCGCCACCGAAGTAGTCCTCGGTCCCGGTGCCGCAGATGGTCGGGAACTCGTCGTCGCCGTCGACGTAGAACTTCACCTCGCCCTCACCCCACCAGCCGCTGCTGTTGACGCCCCAGGCGACGTACGTGCCGACGTAGTGGCCCGGGCCCTCCACGCCGTCCAGCAGGGTGTGCACAGTCTTGGCAGGCAGCGGGTTGCTCCGCCGCCACTGCGCGTGCAGGTACGCCGTGTTGTCCGGTACGGCGCCCAGCCAGAAGTCGACCTGGAAGTACACGACCACCGTTTCGTCGTGGGTGTTCTCCAGGGTCAGCTTGGCCTCGGACTGGAACGGCATCTCCCAGTAGCTGTTGAAGCCGCCGTTGGGGTTCACCGCGACCGGGAGCGAGTTGACCTGGGCGAACTTGCCCCAGCCGGAGCAGAAGAAGTCGCCGACCGGCGTCTCGATCGCCGGCGCCTCATCGCCGTCCCAGTGCGCGCGCAGCACCAGCCGCCGCCAGTTGTCGACATGCGTGGTGAGCCAGATGTGCGTGATGCAGCCCTGGCCGGCGATGTCCGCCAGCGTCGCGGTCTCCCCCGGGCCGATCTCGATCGACGGCGACACCTTCCAGCCCTGACCGAGGTCCCGGGCCGCCTTGGCGCCGGTCCCCTCGGTCCGGCGGCCGCCCTGGCCCGGCTCACCGGTGGGGTTCTCCGCGCTGATGGAGCGCGTCTCGACATCGACGATCGCGCTGATTCCGGACAGCTTCCCAAGAGTCATACCCGCGACCTTAGATCGCGGGTGGGTCTGTGAGAAATCGATTGCCCAGCAACTGGACTCAGCAGATCGGGTCCTGGTGTCGTCTGTACTGGTGTAGACCGCCGGCACCTGGGAGGGGACGTGACCTTCGACGAGTGGACCCGCTCGGGGCTGCCTGGGTTGCTCCGGTTCGCCACCGCGCTGTGCGGCTCGGGACACCTGGCCGAGGACCTGGTCCAGGACGTCGCGATCAAGGCGCACCGGAACTGGGCCCGGGTCGACGCCGCCGGCAGTCCGGACGCCTACCTGCGGCGGATGGTGGTCAACGAGTACCTGTCCTGGCGGCGCAAGTGGTCGCGGTACGTCCCGCGGGCCGAGATCTTCCCGGCCGAGGACACCGCCGACCACGCCGACCGGACCGCTGACCGCGATCAGTTGATCTCCGAACTGGCCAAGCTTCCCCGGCGGCAGCGCGCCGTACTGGTCCTCCGGTACTACGGCGGTCTGAGCGACGCCGAGATCGCCGAAACCCTCGGCTGCTCGGCCGGCACCGTCCGCGCCCACGCCTCGCGCGCGCTCGCGACCCTCCGGATCGAACTCGCCACCCCGACTCTGACCTCGGAAGTGAACCATGCGTACTGAGGAAGACCTCCGCGCCGCCTTCGACCACCTCGCCGGCACGGCCCCGGCCCCTGAAGAGCTGCTCACGAGGATTGGTCGGGTACGGCGTCGCCGTACGCCTCTCGTGGTTGCGACAGCGTTGGCGACTGCCACGGCTGCTATCGCTGGACCGATCGTCGTGAGTCAGTTGAACGATCGGGCTCCGGCCGCCGGCCAGGAGCGGCGGAACCCGGCGTGGACGCCGTGGATCGACCTGCCGGTGCCGAAGGGGATGAAGGTGAACCCGCGCGTCTACACGGCGAATCGCCAGGACTACGAGCTGAGCGGGTTCACCGGCAGGCCCTGGATCACCGCCTGCCTGCTCACCGTGCATCGCAACGGCGACTTCGACCCGGCGAAGATCCCGGCCGGCAGTCCGCGCGTCGACCTCAACGGCCGGCCGGGGCGGATCGTCCGCTCGACGCAGAGCCGCCCGTTCCTCCCGGCGCCTCGCGGGTACCTCGGGGCCATCAAGGGCGACCCGTTGCAGACGGTGGTCTGGCAACCGGGCGACGGGCTGTGGGCGCTGCTGACCTGCAGTTCGCAGCAGGAGCTCGGCACCCTCGAAGTGCCGCAGATCGACGCTCCCTACCAGGCGAACGTGCCGCTGGCGCTGACCATCGCGAAGTCGGTCTCTCCAGGGACGCGGACGCTCGGATCGCCGGTGAAGCTCGGCCACCTGCCGGAGCGGCTGGAGCCTGGTCGCATCACGTATCGGAGTCCGGACGCTGGAATCGAAGGGTCCGGGCAGAACTTCACCATCGATGTTGGCGACGGGAACCCGGCGACCGGCTTCCGGCCACGCGACCTGACGGGCTACGCCACGGTCGATCGCCCGCACGACCCCCGGCCGGGCGACGACCTGCGGATCATGGTCAGCACCGACAAGTTCTGGAACCAGATGTCGCGATTCCCCGAGCCCAAGCCCGACGTGACCATCAACGGCCTGAAGGCCTGGTACATCGCCGAACTGGCCTTCGGCGAGCCGGTCGACCGGTCGAAGCCGGCCAAGTCCGCGATCCGGATGGAAGGCGCCGGGGTGGCCGTCGTCATCCAGGACCTCACCACCGCCACGCCCGACCTCGACGAGCTCCGCAAGGTCGCCGAGACGCTGCAGCTCGCCCGGAACCCACGCGACCCGAACACCTGGTTCGACGCGGCAACAGCCATCCCCTGATCGCGGCGGAGTCGATCCGGGCAGACGGCTCCCGCTTATATGCCATTTGGGTTATATTGCCGGCATGGACAGTCGATGTGGCACGGTGTTCGAGACCGACGACGGCGGGTGGCGATCCGCTTCGTCCGGCTGCTCCCGCACCCGCCGGAGAAGGTCTGGCAGGCGATCACCGACCCGACCCAACTGTCCGTCTGGTTCCCCGCCGTGGTCGACCTGGACCACCCGGCCGGAGCGGCCCTGTTCTTCGGTGTCACCCCCGAACAACACCGCCGCTACGGCATGACCGACGACCCAACCGGCACCCCCAACGGCCGGATGCTCCGCAACGAGCCTCCGTCGGTCCTCGAGTACGAATGGTCCGGAGAGATCCTCACCTGGGAAATCACCGGCACCGCGGAGGGCAGCCGGCTCGTGTTCACCAACGTGCTGACCGACCCCGAGGCCGCCGGACCGGCGTCCGCAGGCTGGGAGGCCGGCCTCGCGGTCATCGAAGCTCAACTGAACAACACCCCGATCACCTGGAACCCCCTCGACCGAGCCGAACAACTAGCCACCACCTACCCCACCTGACTCCACCCCAGCACGACCCCGCCGGGACACCCGGGCCCGGTCGGTGGGTGGGCTGGCCCGGTCGGTGGGTGGACCGGCCCGCCGGTGGGGCTGGCCCGGCCGGTGGGGCTGGCCCGGCCGGTGGGGGTTGGCCCGGGCTGGCTGGGCTGGCTGGCTGGCTGCGCTTAGCAGGCGCGGACTTTGGCTTCGAGGCCGTTGGTGAAGGAGAGGCAGGCCCAGGGGCGGCCCTGGTCGGACTTGGGGCGCACGATCAGCGGGAAGGCGTCGGCGCCGCGGACCTGCGGGCTCCGCTCGGTCTGCAGGGAGCCGATCGCGCCGCCGCGCGCCTCGGCCGCCGCCTTCACGTCCTCGACGGTGACGACGCTGCGGGCGTTCTTCGTCGCCGCGTTCTCCGCGTCGGTCGCGACCGCCAGGGCGAAGTCGATCTCCGGCGGCGTGGCCAAGGTGGTCGAGGTGACCGGAAAGACGACTCCGAACATGAGCAGGCCGACCCCGGTGATGATCTGACGGAACCGACGGCTCTGGTCGGTCAGCAGCAGGGCGGCACAGCAGAGCGCGAGGAACAGCGTGAGGCCGCGCACGATCCAGTGCCGGTCGAGCCGGCTGTCCACCGCCAACGCCGCAGCGAGCGCGATCACGATGCAGGCGACGGCGGCGGCGAGCGCCCGGACCCGGGGCGACACGGATTGCATGGCGCAGACGATAGACGTTCCGCCGTTCGTCGCAGCACACAGCCCGCTCGGCGCTCGACGCGCCGGTCAGGATCGTGCAGTAGGGACGGTGCTGGCAGATTCGGTGACGTCCCACCGCCCCCGAGGGATTGGACCGACCGTGGACCACACCGAATTCGAAGCGCCCGGTTCGTGGAGCATCTCGCGGCGTCGTGCTCTCCAGCTCAGCGGCGGTGCCGCCGCGGCCGGCGCGCTCCACAGCACCACGACCGAACCAGCAGCCGCCACAACGCCGGCAGCAGCCACGAGCCCAGCCGCCAACCAGGCCGTGCTGACCGAGGGCACGAACTTCATGGTGTCCGCGTCACCTGACGGGAAATGGCTCGCCTTCGACCTGGTCACCGCGATCTGGGTGACGCCGGCCGCCGGCGGCGTGTCCCGGCGACTGACCGACGACCTGCAGGACGCGACCCGACCGCGCTGGTCGCCCGACGGCCGGCGGCTCGTCTTCCAGTCGTACCGCGACGGCAACTTCCATCTCTGGTCGATCGACGCCGACGGCTCCGGTCTCCGCCAGCTGACCACCGGCCGCTACGACCACCGCGAGCCGCACTACACGCCCGACGGCAGGTACGTCGTCTTCGCCTCGGACCGCGGCGGCAACGGCAGCTACGGCATCCACCGCCTCGAGCTCAGCACCGGCACGATCGTCGCCCTCACCGACGACGCGACCGAAGAGGCCGAACCGGCCGTCTCCGCCGACGGCACCAAGATCGCGTTCACCGTCGACGCGGCGTCCATCGTCGAACTCGACCTCAAGACCGGCACCCGCACCACTCTCGTCCCCGCCCAGACCGGCAGCACCGTCTACGGCCCGGCCTACTCCCCCACCGGCCGGCTCGCCTACGTCCGGCTGGCCGGCCCGGTCTGCGATCTGATTGTCGACAATCAGAAAGTCACCAACGGCAAGGACGTCTTCGCGGTCCCACCCTCCTGGGGATCGGACCTGTACTACACCGCCGACGGCCACGTGGTGCGTCACCAGGCTGACGGTGCGGATTCCGTCGTACCGTTCACCGCGACCGTGCCGGTGACGTCGAAGCGGCCGCGACCGAAGGCGCCGGACCTGGAGTCGACCGCGCGGCGGCCGGTCCGAGGGATCGCGAGCCCGGCCGTCTCACCGGACGGCAAATGGGTCGCCTTCCGGGCACTGAACGCGTTGTGGCTGGCAGCAACTGCCGGCCGCGGCCAACCACGCCAGCTGGTTGCCGACGGCTACTTCAACTCCGACCCCGACTTCTCCCCGGACGGGACGCAGTTGCTCTACGCCAGCGACCGCGACGGCACCGCCGACCTGTGGCTGCACGACCTGAAGACCGGTGCCGACAGCAAGCTCTCGTCGTTGCCCGGGGCACAGACCGCACCGCGGTTCTCGCCCGACGGCAAGCAGGTCGCCTACCAGGACCAGGACGGAATCGCCTGGACGCTCGACCTCGCATCGGGCCAGGTCCGCCAACTGACCCCGACCCTGTTCCAACCCGGCCGGGTGAGCTGGTCGCGGGACGGCAAGACGATCGTGCTCGCTGCGGTCAAGCCGTTCTCCAAGCGCTTCCGCGAAGGCACCAGCCAACTCCTGTACGTCGACGTCGAGACCACTGCCCTGGAGTACGTCGAACCCATGCCGTTCCGCTCCCTCGCCACCCGCGGCGACGACGGTCCGGTGTTCTCCCCCGACGGCAAGCGGCTCGCGTTCGTCGTCGAGAGCGTTCTGTACGTCGCCCCCGTCGACAACCGCGGACGCTTCACGGCCGGCCCACGAGCCGTCACCGATGAGGTCACCGACTCACCGGTTTGGCAGGACAACAACACCCTGCTCTACCTGAACAACGGCCGCCTCCGCCGCACCTCGGTCATCGGCTCGCGCCCACAGACCGTCAAACTCCACCTGCACTGGCGCCGCGCAACCATCAACCAGCACGTCACGATCCACGCCGGCGCGCTGTGGGACGGCCGCGCGACCACGCTCCGCCGGGACGTGGACGTCGTACTGGACGGCTCGCGGATCGCCGCCGTACGGCCGCACCAGGGCAAGGCGGACATCGACGCGAAGCACCTGACCGTGATGCCCGGGCTGATCGATGCGCACAACCACTGGCACCTGCGCGGCCGCGCGTGGGGTGCACGGCAGGGCAACCTGTGGCTGTCGTACGGCATCACGACCACGCGGTCGCCGGGCGACCCCGTCTACCAGATGCAGGAGACGCGCGAGGCGCTCGCGCACGGGTCGCTGCTTGGGCCGCGGTACTTCGCGACCGGTGAGGCGATCGACGGGTCGCGGGTCTACTACAACTTCATGCGCCCGACGCTCTCGCTCCGTCAGCTCGGCCTGGAGCTCGATCGAGTCGAGGGGCTCGCCTACGACTTGGTGAAGACCTATGTCCGGCTGCCCATCGAGTACCAGCGGCGTGCGATCGCCGCCGTACACCGCCTTGGGCTGCAACTGTCGTCGCACTACCTCTACCCGGCCGAGCACCTCGGCATGGACGGCATGGAGCACACCGGCGCGACCAACCGGCTCGGCTACTCGCACACGGTCAGCCGGCTCGGCCGCGCGTACGCCGATGTCGTCACGCTGTTCACCAAGGCCGGGCTGTCCGTCACACCGACCCTGTTCAACTCGACGATGGCGCACGTCGACGACCCGTCCCTGCTGACCGACCGCCGTACGACGACCCTCTTCCCGACCTGGGAGTACGACGCTCTGCAAAGCGAAGTGAACACCGCCAAGGGACCGGCGGGTGTGACCACGCGCGAACTGCTCCGAGGCAACGTCGACATGGTCCTGCGAATCCACCGCGGCGGGGGCTTCGTCATCTCCGGCACCGACACCCCGCTCGACAACATCGCGATCTCGCTCCACGCCAACCTGCGCGCGATGGTCGCCGGCGGCTTCACGCCCTACGAAGCCCTGACCACCGCGACCCGCAATCCCGCGCGCTGGCTCAACCTCGAGGACAAGCTCGGTGTCATCGAACCCGGCGCCCAAGCCGACCTCTCGTTCGTCACCGGCAACCCCCTCACCGACATCCGAGCCGCAGCCGCCGTCGACCGAGTCATGATCGCCGGCAACCTGCACACCGTCGCCGACCTCCTCAAGCCGTACGCCACCGCGCCAGCAACCCTGGCCGGCCCCAAACCACTCACCCGCGACCAGGCTCACGCCCACAACCCCAGCTACTGGTGGCACGAACCCGAATGGCTCCACCGCGCCTGCTGCGAAAGCTGACGCCCCGCGCCGACCGCATCTCGCCGCCGCCTGGCCCTGGCCAGCTGAGCGGAGCGTGGTGACGGCAGGCGCCGCGGCGACTCGCATCGTCCGGAGACGTTGCTATCAGCAACCGCTTCCAGGTGGCGGCGGACTACGCTGTGCGGATGGCGGTTCCGGTGGTGGTGGATTGTGACCCTGGGCATGACGATGCGATGGCGCTGTTGCTCGCCGTCGCGGATCCGGCGGTTGAGCTGCTGGGGGTGACCACGGTGGCTGGGAATCAGACGGTTGAGAAGTGCACGCTCAACGCTCGCCGGGTGCTGTCGCTCGCGGGTGTGTCGCACATCCCGGTCGCTCGTGGCGCCGGGCGGCCGCTGGTTCGTCCGTTGCGTATCGCTGATGACGTTCATGGCGAGACCGGGCTGGACGGTCCGCTGTTCGACGACGACCCGGAGGTGCCCGAGGCAGCGATCACGGCCGGCGAGCTGCTGGTCGACGTACTGACGAAGCACGAGGCGCCGGTCACGATTGTGGCGACCGGCGCGCTGACGAACATCGCAACGTTGCTCGCCGATCACTCGGACCTTCGCGCAAACATCGCTCAGCTCGTCTGGATGGGCGGATCCACCGAGCGCGGCAACGTCACGCCGTACGCCGAGGCCAACTGCTTCGTCGACCCCGAGGCCGCGGACCAGGTCCTGCGGTCCGGGGTCCCGTTCACGATGTGCGGGCTCAATGTCACGCACCAGGCCTTGGTGACCGACGACGTCATTGCCGCGTTCGCCGGGATCGGAACGCCGCTGGCGCGCATCTGCGTCGAGTGGATGACGTTCTTCGCCTCGACGTACCGACGACTGTGGGGATTCGCCGCCCCACCCTTGCACGACCCGGTCGCGGTCGCCAGAGTCATCGACCCGGCGATCGTCCGCTGCGTCGACGCCAACGTGATGATCGAGACCGCCGGCGAATGGACGGCCGGCGCCACGGTGGTCGATCTGCATCAGTACACCGGCCGCCCACCCACCGCCCGCGTCGCGGTCGAGCTCGACACAACGGCGTACTGGGCCAAACTCGTCGACGCGATCACCCTGATCGGCTGACGCCGGCGTGAGTAGGCGCACGCTCAGCCTGCTGCGGAGGCGCAGGCGATGCAGGTGCGGGCCGCTGGTCTTGCCTCCAGGCGGGCAGGGGCGATCGGTTGGCCGCACTGCTCACAGACGCCGTAGGCGCCGGCTGCCAACCGCTCGAGTGCCGCCTCGACCTCTGCCAGCTGACCCTGGACCTGCAGCACCAGCGCTGCGACCTGCGACCTCTCGAACGCGATCGTCGCGCCCTCAGGATCGTGCTCGTCGTCAGCATTGGCGTCCCGCGAGGCCGCTACCACCTCATTGAAGTCGCCGGTCAGACTCGCAAGCCGCCGAAGCGCCTGCTGGCGTTCCGCCTCGAGCAGCTCGCGGGCCCCATCCATCTCTCAATCGTGACACCGCGAACGGCTAGATCACTTCGCCGCTCCGCGGACCGTCGCCCGTTGCTGGGCGGTCAGGGCCAGGCGCATGGTCTCGAACGTGTGCTCCTGCGGCGCGGCAGAGGTGGTTCGTTCGCGTACGTCGCGAAGCAGGTCGGCGTAGTACGTGGTCTCGACCTGGGAGCAGTCGATGTACTGCGTACCCTCCTGATTGACCAGGAAGAGGTGGTCGCCACCGTCCCGGCCCGCAATGTCGACGTACTTGCGCAGCTCGATGTAGCCGTCGGTGCCGAGGATCATCAGGCGGCCGTCACCCCAGGTCGGCAGGCCGTCCGGCGTGTACCAGTCGACCCGGATGTACCCCTGGGCGGTCTCACTGCGCAGCAGGATCTCACCGAAGTCCTGCAGGCCCGGCTCGTCGGGGTTGGCGAAGTTCCCGACCGTGCTGGCCACGACCTCAGCGGTCCGGGCGCCGGTGAACCACAGGAACTGGTCGATCTGGTGGGAGGCGATGTCGGTCAGGATGCCGCCGTACCGGTTCTTGTCGTAGAACCAGTCCGGCCGGCCGGCCCCGCCGCCGAGGTGGCCGCGGTCCCCGATCCGGTGCGGCCCGATCCCGAGCGTCTGCACCACCGTCCCGATCCGGCCCGCGCGGACCAGCTCACCGGCCTTGATCACGCTCGGCACCTCGAACCGCTCCGAGAACGTCACCGACCAGAACCGCCCGCTCTGACCGACCGCCTTCTCGATCTCCTCGAGCTGCTCGAAACTGACACAGCCGGGTTTGTCGGTCACGACGTCCTTGCCGGCCCGCAACGCCGCGACGGCGATCGGCCCCCGTCGATCCGGTACGGCGGCGGTCACGATCAGGTCGATCCCGTCCTGTCCGATCAGGTCGTCCGGCCTCTCGGCCACCGCAACCTCCGGGTACTGCTCCCGGACCCGGGTCGCGATCGCGGCCGACGGATCGTCGGTCGCCATCCCGACGAACTCGGCGCCCGCCCCGACCAGACCCGCGATCTGACCGAAGATGTGCGCGTGGTCAAGCCCGATGGCGGCGAACCTGACAGCTTGCGTGGAAGTCACCCGTACTCCTCCGACTCGGCGTCGCTTCGACTGCCACTCACCCTATGCCAGACCGGCAAACGCTTACCACTCCCTGCGAGTCGTTCCGCGCAGCTCGGCGCATCTGGCTCAGCCCGGTTGACGCGTCGCGACGGTGAGATTGCCGAGGTCGAAGGCGCCGTCGGTGACGAAGAGGCCAAGGTGACCTCGGCGGTGGTCGTACCGGCGGAAGCTCAGGGCGACGCGGTGGTCGACGACGACCTGGCCCGTCGTTCCATCCAGGATGACTTGGACGGTGTGGCTGCCGGGTGGAAGCGGACACGGGCGTTCGAGCTCGACCTCGTGCGGTACGTCGCCGTCGACCTGCCACTGAGCCGGACCGGTCCGTTGCCGCGGCCAGCGGTCGAACACGATCCGGTCTCGTTGTGGTTCGAGCCGCAGTACGGCGCTTTCCTCGCCGTCGGCGCTGGAGTGCAGCAGGAGACCAAGTGCCTGCGTGCCTGGGGCAACGTCGACCGTCAACTCGATCAGGCAGCGGTCAGGCAGCGGGTCGCCGATCCAGGCGGCGTACCGGTCGACTGCACCTTGACCAGGCTTGGCCGCCGCACCGTCGAGCGGCGCCAACGACACGGGATGTGGGCCGGAGTAGGCCCCGACAACCTCCGCGGGGAGATCGAACGCCAGGCTGCCGTCATCCTCCTGACGCGCCTCCAGCACCGACAGCGAACCGGCCCATTCCCATCGGCCGGCATCGGATCGACCTTGTTTTGTGGGGATCCAGCCGATGAAGAAGCGCCGGCCCTGATGATCGACCGACTTGGCCG
Organism: Kribbella sp. NPDC002412; assembly: GCF_053592935.1. Taxonomy (NCBI): domain Bacteria; kingdom Bacillati; phylum Actinomycetota; class Actinomycetes; order Propionibacteriales; family Kribbellaceae; genus Kribbella; species Kribbella sp. NPDC002412. The sequence goes on along the minus strand of NZ_JBSFBL010000075.1, from coordinate 1,678 downwards.
CGTAGAACGCGCGCCCGTCCACGGTGTCGCGGTTGGGCGCCGACCACGGACCGTCCGGCCGACGGGCGACTCGGTAGCGCGTCTGGAACGCATCGCTGAACTCGGAGTACACCAGGTACCACCAGTCGCCCCACTGGAACACATCCGGGCACTCCTGAGTGATGTACCGGTGCGGCTGCCACAACGGCTCGGCGATCGTCCACTTCTCCAGATCCGTTGAGGTCAGGCGAGCGACGACACCGCGCCGCCGGTCCGGCCCATCGTCGTACCGTGCCGCCAGCACCATCTGCCACGGCTCATCGGCAGCCGTCCGGAACACGAAGGGGTCGCGCCAGTCCTGGGCCAGGTAGCCCGGCGGCGCGCCGAACGTGTGTTCTGGATGCTTGGTCCACTGCGTCGGATCGCCGTCGCTGGTCGCGTGGCACACCACCTGGAAGGCCCCTGCGGCCGTGCCCTGGCGCGAGTTGTGGCCGGTGTAGAACAGATGCAGCCGGTCGCCGTCCGAGATCACGGACCCCGTGTAGCAGTCGAAGTCGACGGCGTCCCGATCGCCGCCGGGCAGCACTACCCCGTGGTCGGTGTAGTGGACGAAGTCGGTGGTCGACACCAGGGCCCACGGCATCCCACTCGAGCCCGCTGCCGGATCGTCCGGCCGCTCGTCCAGCAGGTAGAACAGCCAGATCCGACCGGCATGGCTGAAGGGGATGACGTCACCGACGTAGCCAGAGCGAGGCCGCCAGTGCAGCGTTTCGTTGATCATGTACGACGACCTGCCGTCGGCTGCCGGCGTCGTCGGGGCGGATCGCCGACCGACTCCCGCTCGATCAGGTCGCAGTCCACCGTGATCCGCTCGGGCGCTCCGTCGGGATCGGCCAGCACCAGCTCGCCGGCCTGGCGGCCCAGCATCAGGTGGGGCAACGCGGCAGTGGTCAGCCGCGGACGGACCTGGTCCGCGACATCGGGCTGATCGTCGAACCCGACGATGCTGACATCCCGCGGGCAATCAAGCCCGAGGGCATGCAAGGCCAGCAGCGCCCCGATCGCCATCCGGTCGTTCCCACAGACGAGCGCGGTCGGGCGGTGCTCCAGCACCACCTCGGTCGCCAGGTCGTACCCGGACCCGATCGAGTAGTCGCCGTACCGCTGCACCAGGTCGCTCGGGCGCAGACCTGCCTCCCGAGCGGCGTCGGCGAAACCGCGGCGGCGTTCCTTGCAGGCGTAGTCGCTGCGTGGTCCGCCCAGGAAGGCCACCTCACGATGCCCTCGGCTGAACACCGACGCCGCGGCGGCACGACCGCCGCCGTACTCGTCGGCCAGCAGCACCGTGTCGGCATGGCCCTCCTCGGGCCAGCAGTTCACGAAGATCGTCCGGATCCCGTCCAGCCGCGCGCTGCGGTGCAGCGGCTTGGGCGAGAGTGAGGCGTACAGAATCGCGGCGACCCCCTGGCCCACCAGGCTCGCCACCGCGTCGTCACCCTGCTTCGGGTCGCCCGTCGTGTCGACCACCATGCACACGTAACCGGCCGGCTGGACGACCTGCTGGATGCCGAGCACGATCAGACCGGCGTACGGCTGGGAGACGATCCCGTTGGTGACCACGCCGATCGTGTACGACCGGTTCGACCGCAGCAGCTGCGCGGCCCGGTTGGGCACGAAGTCCAGCTCGGCCGCGGCTTCG
>NZ_JBSFBL010000074.1:0-27979 GCF_053592935.1 Kribbella sp. NPDC002412 | reverse complement strand
TGCTCGATCGCGACCAGCTCAGCGGCGGACGGCTCCTCGCCTCTGACGGCCGACAAGACCGACCAGCGCATCATCGACGCGGCCCTGGAGCTGCTGCGGGAGAAGGGTCCGGCCGCGGTCAACATCGATGCCGCGGCGGCACGATCCGGCGTCGCCCGTACGACGATCTACCGCCGCTACCGCAGCCGGGACGAGTTGATGACTGCGGTCCTCGAGCACCTGATCGACCCGGCTCCCCTGGCGCCCGACCTGCCGGTCGCCGAGAAGCTGCGCTGGGTCCTGGACCGGATCAGCGACATCCTGGAGAACCGGCTCGGGCCGGGTGGCACGGCCGCCGTCCTGGCCGACAGCGATGCGGTGTTCACCGCCGCTGTACGCGCGCGCCTGGCGACGCGGATGAGCGCACTCGCCGACCTGATGAACCTCGACATCGCAACGGGCCGGCTTCGCGACACCATCGACCCCGACACGGTTCTCGGCCTGCTGGTCGGCGCCTACCTCGCGGAGGTGCTCAGATTCGGGTCGCCGCGCGCCGGGTGGGCGGACCGTGCCGTCGAGTTCCTGACCCCGGCAGTGACACCGGACTGAAGGGGCGCCGGGGCCGCAAAGTTGCCTACAGCAACTCAACCAGCCGGGCCTAATTCTTGACAGGGTTAATTAACCCGCCGTACGGTACCGGGCACGCCCCGCCACGAAAGGTGCCCGCCATGTTCACCGTTCGTCTCGTCCGCCGTGCGCTTGCGCTGATGACCGCCGTACCACTCGTGCTGACCGCGACGATGGTGTCGACCAGCGCCCCGGCGCAGGCCAAGAGTGACTTCAGCGTCAAGCCGTTCATGGGGTGGAGCAGCTGGAGCGTCCAGTCCTCCACCCACCCCGAGTACGGCACGAAGTGGCTCACCGAGGAACACATCAAGGCCACCGCCGACTCCATGGCCGCGAACCTGAAGCGGGCCGGGTACACCAACGTGAACCTCGACGCGGGCTGGAACGCCAACTGGGAGTGGCAGTTCCGCACCGATGCCAACGGCATCCCCGAGGCCGACCCGGAGCGCTTCCCGAACGGCATCGCCGGCCTGGCCCGGTACGTCCACGGCAAGGGACTCAAGCTCGGTCTGTACGGCGGCGCCGGCCTGCAGAAGGCGATCTACGACAAGAACGCGCCGATCCTCGGCACCGACTGCACGACCCAGGACATCACCGTGATGCCGCTGACGCCGACCAACATGTGGGGCGGCGACTGGAAGATCGACTTCACCAAGCCGTGCGCGCAGGCGTACTTCGACTCGATCGCGGACCGGTTCGCGTCCTGGGGCGTCGACTTCGTCAAGGTCGACGGGGTCACCACCGACAACATCCCCGACATCGAGGCCTGGTCGAAGGCGATCGACCAGAGCGGCCGCAAGATGTGGCTGACCGCGAGCGCCTGGCCGGTGCCGCGCGAAGCGGGCGAGGGCCTACGCCCGTGGGCGAACAGCGTCCGCGTCGACACCGACGTCGAGTGTTACTGCGACACCGTGTCGACCTGGACGAGCTCGGTCGACAACCGCTGGGAAGACCTGCCGAAGTGGCTCGACGTGGTCGAGCCGAACTACTGGCCGGACCTCGACTCGATGCCGATCAACAACAACACCGGCCGCGGAATCCAGGACGGCATCACCGACACCGAACGGCAGAGCGTGATGACGTTCTGGTCGATGGCCTCCTCACCCCTGTACGTCGGCGGCGACGTCTCCAACATCGACGACAAGGCCGTGTCGATCCTCACCAACCGCGAAGTGATCGCCGTCGACCAAGCCGGCGTGATCCCGGCCCAGGTCGCCGGCGGAACGCTGCAGGTCTGGAAGAAGCGCCTGCCCGACGGCCGCCTCGCGGTCGCGGTCTACAACCTCGGAGACCAGCCCGCGGACATCACGGTCGCCTGGCAGCAACTCGGCGTACACGGCACCAAGAAGGTCCGCGACCTGGTCAACCACCGCGACCTCGGCAAGTTCAACAAATCCTGGACCGCCAAGGCCGTCCCATCCCACGGCTCCCGCCTGATCACCCTGTCCTGATCCTGGATGGGTCATCAGCGCACAGCTGTTGACCATGGGTGCCGGATCGGGCCGCGGTCGTTTCACGACGTTCGCCGGGCTGCCTATCGTCGCGGGACAGACCGCGGCGAAAGGCAGATCCGGGATGACCGACATCGGTGAGCGCAGCTACGTCCTCGGCCAGGGGCTCAGGGCAACCATCCTCACAACCGGCGAGGAGACCGGCGGACGACATGACCTCAGCGACACCTGGCAGCCGGCCGACGAGATGACCCCGCTGCACCTGCACACGCGCTACGAGGAACGGTTCTGGGTGGTGTCGGGCGGCCTGAGCGTGTGGGCGGGTGACGAGTACGTCGACCTCCGGTCGGGCGACTACTTCCGGATCGGGATGAACGTCCCACACGCCGTCCGCAGCGGACCGGCCGGCTGTCACGCGCTCCACATCTCGACCCCGGCCGGCTTCGCCGAACTGATCGCCCGCAGCGGCACCCCGGCCCGCCTGGCGACGCCGGACACCGAGTTCGATCTCGACCTGTTCATGGCGGTCACCACCGAACTCGGCGATGTCGTCCTCGGCCCACCCGGCATCCTCCCCGGCGATCACTGATCATCGGGTGCCCACCGTTCGATGACGTCGGCTGCCTGTTCGGGGCCGTTCTCGGCACGGAGGACCGCGCCGTACGCGCTGGCTCTGGTGGTGTACGTGGAGTCGAGAGCCTGCGTGAGGGCTTGGGCCAGACGGGTGCGGCTCAGCCGGCGGAACGGAAGATCGACCCCGAGCCCGAGCTGGCTCAACCGCCAGCCCCAGAAGGGCTGATCGAGGAACACGCTGACGACGACCGACGGGATGCCTGCGCGGGCGACCGCGGCCGTGGTCCCCGACCCACCGTGATGAACCGCAGCGGCACAACGCGGCAGCACGAGGTCGTGGTTCAGCTCGGAGGTCGCGAGGAACACCTGATCCGACAGCTCGCCAGGAGCCGCGCCGTACTCGGTCCGCCCGGCGCCGATCAGCGCGCGTACGCCGAGCTGCCGCGCGATCACCGTGATGTCGTCCAGCAACTGCTGCGGATTCGGGATCGGCATGCTACCGAAGCCGAAGTACACCGGCGGCTCACCGCCATCCAGCCACTCCTCCAGGCCGGACTGCCCACCACTCCCTCGAGCACCCGAGCTGACGCCCCGCGGAGGTCTGAGAGGTACGAACGGAAAGGGGTGGGTACCTGAGGTCGATGACACAGCTTGCGGTGGTCACCGGCGCTTCCAGCGGGATCGGGCTCGAGCTCGCCCGGCAGTTCGCTCAGCACGGCTTCGACCTCGTCATCGCCGCGGAAGACGATGCGATCCAGACCGTGGCGCCGCAACTGCGAACCGCCGGAGCCCAGACCGTTCAGGTCGAAGCCGTCCAAGCCGACCTGGCCACGCCCGAGGGCGTGCAACGGCTCGCCACCGCCCTCGGTCGGCGACCGATCGCGGCGGCGGCGCTCAACGCGGGTATCGGCGCGGGCGGCCAGTTCATCGACACCGACCTGGCCACCGAGGTCCGCATGATCGACCTCAACGTGAAGTCGACCGTCATCCTGGCCAAGTCGTTGGTGCGCGACATGGTGGCTCGCGACGCCGGCCGGCTGCTGATCACGTCCTCGATCGCGGCCACGATGCCGGGCTCGTACCACGCCGTCTACAACGCCACCAAGTCCTTCCTGCAGTCCTTCGCCGAAGCGCTGCAGGACGAGCTCCGGCACTCCGCGGTCACCGTCACCGCCCTGATGCCGGGACCGACCGAGACCAACATCTTCCATCGCGCCGGCATGGACGACACCCGGGTCGGACAGTCCAGCAAGGACGATCCGGCCGAGGTCGCCAGGCAGGGCTTCGAAGCACTGATGGCGGGCAAGGACCGAGTCGTTGCCGAGTCCCTGATGACCAAGGTCCAGGAACTGGCCGCCAAGGTCCTGCCGGACACCCTCAAGGCAGCCGCCCATCGAAAGATGGCCGAACCCAAGTCGGACTGAGGTTCCCAGGGCGAGGAGCGAGATCCCTAGCGGCGAGTGGTTGCGATGAGGCGTTCGGCCACCACTCTCAACTTCACGTTGCCGTCCTGGGACAGGCGGGTCAGGAACGCGAAGGCCCGGTCGTCGCTCAGCTGATACCGCTCCATCACGATGCCGACCGCCGTACCGATCGTGCCACGGGTTCGGACCGCTTCCTGCAGATGGTGGACTTCCCGGGCGTAGTCGATCGCTGTCGCGGCCTGATGCCGGAACAGCTCGCCCAGTGCGCCGAGATCGCCGAACACGCCGGGCTCGCGCGCATACAGGTTGAGAGCGCCGCGGGACTTCGGAGCGTCGAACAGCCGGATCCCCGCTTGCGCACGGATCCCGGCGGCTACCGCCGTAGCGGCGTACCGGGGAAAGCGCTCGTCTCGAGCCAGATCAGGCGACGTGACATGAACCGAGTCCGCTGCGGCCTCGTAGCAAGGACCTTCGCGTAGTTCGTACTGCGCCGCGTCTACACCCCACAGCAGCTCGTCGGTCGGAGCGACGGTCTCCAGCCGGCCGTCCGCGTGCAGGATCGTGATGCTCGCACAGTCGGTGTCCGGCAGTGCTTCGACCGCAGCCGCCGTGATGCTGCTCAAGGTGTGATCGAGGTCGCCGGGAGTCAGCGTCCTTCCCAGCCGTTGGGCCAGTTCCAGCAGTCGGTCGTCGTTCACGGCCACACCGGTACCCCTCACTGTGGTTCGAATCCGCGCAGAGGGATCCGGATGGGCTGCGCGCGTTGTGACCAACGCGCGCGGCGTCCGGATCAGGTGCTTCGGCGGACGGACTCGGCCGACTCCTGCGCCTGATCTCTCATGTCGACGGCCGCGGAGCGACTCTCGTCCTTGACTTCCTCCGTCGCGTGCGTGGCCGACTCCTTCACATTGTCGACCGCTTGCTGTGCCGGCTCGCGGAGATTCTCCTGCAGCTCCTGAGCCATTTCACCGGCCCGCTCCTTCACCGGTTCCGCGGCGCTCTCCTTCGCCTTCGAGGCCAGCTCACGCTCTCGCGTTGTCGGCGGCAGAGCAGCGGCGATCACCCATCCGGCTGCGAAGGCGACCATGCCGGCCGCCAGTGGCGCACCGCGTGTCCGCTCTCTCGCCCCGGCGGGGACGGCCTCGACCGCGTGTCCTGCCCTGGCACCGACGTCCTGTACCGAGGAGACGACGCCGTGCGCCGCGGACTCGGCCGCGTGCTTCGCATCGTCGGTCGTGCCCATCACCCGATGCTTCATGCCGGACAGCCGGTGGCGCGCCGCGTCCTTCCGCCGGTGAAGCACCTGCCGTGGGCTCACCTTGTCCGCCAGCGCGTCCACATCCTCGCTCATCTGGCGCCGGGTCTCTTCGATATCGCGTCTCAGGACCTGCGGGTCTTCAGCCATTGCGCGTCCTCCTTCAGGGTTTCCACTGTCTGCTCCGGTTTCGGGTTCACATCGCGCAGTGCGGTGCGGCCCGATGTACCCAGCACAACGGCCACGACGCCCCAGACGGCGGCCACGATGAGAGCCGCCCAAGCCAGATGCATCGCCTCACCAAGCGCCCACATCGCCGTCAGTGACACGAACAGGCCAAGCATCCAGCCTGCAAACGCCGCGCCCCCGAGCATCCCGGCGCCTTTGCCGGCCTGCTTGGCCTCCGCGCGCAGCTCGGCCTTCGCCAGCGCAAGCTCCTGACGGGTCAGCGTTCCGACGTCTCCGGTGACGCGCGAGAAGAGCTCACCGAGCGACGCCTCGTCGTACAGCTGTGACGAGCCGGCGGGCATCGATCCACCGTGGTACGCCGTACGCGGCTGGTCGTTCCCTCCCGCGGTGTACGGCTCGGTCATCTCAGCGATCCATTCCCCGGCACTGGCTGCGGTTGAACCGGTACGACGGGATCCATCGGCGTCGAGGACATCCGGGACGACTGCGGCGTGGCGGACGGGGCTCCCGCCGCCATTGCCCGAGACAACCGCCCTGCGACGATGCCGGCCACAACAGCCCCGGCCAGGAACCGCGCCGGCCGCCGCCTCGCCATCGAACGGACGTCCTCCATGACATCCGTGAGCTCCCTGCCGTCCAGGTAGCCCGCGGCGCGGTCCGTCCAGCTCGCTCCTTGCCGCGCCAGTTGGGCGCCCATGCCGGAGCCCTGCTCGGCCATCGTCCTGAGCTCGTCGCCCAGCGAACGGATTCCCTGCACCGCCTGATCACGCTGCTGCCCAGCCTGTTGCCCCACCTGCTCCCGAGCCTCCGCCAGCAAACGCTCGGTCTCCTGCCGCACGTCCGAGGCGACGCTGACAACCTGTTCCTTGGCGACCCCGGCTACATCCTTGGCGGCCTCCCCCGCAGCCTGCTGCACGTGGCCGGCCTCGTCGCGAACGGTTCCCCCGGCACTCTCGGTGCCGGTGGATGCCGAATGATTCGTGATGGACGTCATCTGACGCCTCCCTTCAAAGATCCGGCCGCTTGAGTAGCCCGACTCGGCCGCAACAAACCTCCCAGCCGCAGTTCATTGCTTTTGTGCCGTCGGCTGACATTCGCAGTCAAGCGGCGAGTGCGGAGCGAAGCACGCCCATGATCCGGCGCAGCAACCGGGACACCTGCATCTGGCTGACCCCGATCTCCGACGCGATCTCGGCCTGGCTCCAGTGATCGATCATTCGCCTGCGCAGGATCAACTTGTCCCGGGCACCCAGGCTCTCGACAGCCGGCAGCAGCGTCTGGAGCTGGTCGACCAGCTCGAAGGTGTCCTCCTGGGCGGGCATGCTACTGCCGAGCGACATCGACGAGTCGGCACGCAGCGGCGCATCCAGCGACATGGGCTGGAAACAACCGAGAGCGCCTTGCGCATCTCTCAACTCTTCGAGTGGTACGCCGATCCGCTCGGCCAGCTCCTGGTCCGTCGGCCAGCGGTACAACCGGGCAGCCAGCTCGCCTTCGGCCGCGTTGATGGACGCCTGCAGATTCTGGATTCGACGCGGCGGCCGGACGGCCCAGGCGTTGTCGCGGAAATGCCGCTTGATCTCGCCACGGATCGTCGGGAAGGCGTACGACCGGAAGTCGGTGTCCGGGCCTGGTCGGTAGCCGTGGACGGCCTTGACGAGGCCGACGTACGCGACCTGGAACAACTCCTCCCGCTCCACCCCGCGTCCGTCGTACCGCAAGGCCAGCGACCGCGCCATCGCGGAGCCCTGGACAACGGCCTCGCGGAGCAGGTCTTCGCGGCAGTCCCCCACCGCCGTGGATGCTTGCCGTAGCAAAGCCTCGATCATTGTGCGTCGTTGTTCCAAGGACTCCCGCGACACCGGGACAGGCAGATCAGCCATGATGCTCGACCTGGGCGATCAATCGCGCGAACTGGCCCTTGTTTGACCATGGCGACCACGCCCAGACTCTCCTGCGACTGCGGTACCCAACTCCAACCCCACACACACAATCCGACCGCCTTCAGGCTTGGTCGAAGCTCCGGCCGCGGTACGCCGTACCGGTCACGTCGTCGGCGTGTACTGGCCTGGACCCGGGGTACCGAGGGCCGATCGGTCAGGCGTGGGTCCACTGGGGAGTTGCGATGGCCGGTGTCCTGAGGCCGACAAGGGAGTCGCCATGTTCCGCCACACCAAACAGTTGCAGTTCGAGGCCAGGCCCGAGCGGCCCGATCCCCTCTACGCGCGCAAACTGCAGGAGCTCATCGGCGGCGCCTACGGCGAGATGAGCGTGACGATGCAGTACCTGTTCCAGGGCTGGAACTGCCGGATGGAGGGCAAGTACAAGGACCTCCTGATGGACACCGCGACCGAGGAGATCGGCCACGTCGAGATGCTGGCCACCATGGTCGCCAGGCTTCTCGAAGGCGCTCCCGCAACGATGACGGCCGAGGCGGTCGAGGACCCGGTGATGGCAGCGGTCATCGGCGGCATGGATCCGCAGCAGGCGATCATCGCCGGCGGCGGCGCCCTCCCGGCGAACTCGCAGGGGGTGCCGTGGAACGGCGGCTACATCGTGGCGAGCGGCAACTTGCTGGCCGACTTCCGGGCGAACGCGGCCGCCGAAGCGCACGGCCGGCTGCAGACGGCGCGGCTCTACAACATGACCGACGACCCGGGCGTCCGGGCGATGCTGCAGTTCAACCTTGCCCGTGACACCGTGCACCAGAAGCAGTGGCTGAAGGCGATCGAGGAGCTGGAGTCCGACGGTCTCGAGATCCCCGTCGTACCGAACGCGTTCTTCGACGAGGAGGACCAGGACCACAACCACACGATCTGGCGACTGTCCGACGGCACCGACGGACCGAACGGCGGCTGGACCGAGGGCGACGATCCGCTGGAGTACCTGACCGACCCCGAGCCACTCGGCGGCCCGGCCTCCGCTCCGGCACCGGATCCGGCGCTGTTCGGCACCTACTCGACCGTCCAGGACCTGAAGGGAACGGTGAAGTCCAAAGCCCGGTCCGCCACCCGAAAGGTCACCAAGAAGGCGACCAAGAAGACGACGAAGACCGCCAAGAAGTCGGGCAAGTAGGTCGGGGAAGGTACGACGGCTGGGGCGTCGTACCTCTACCGGCGGCGTCCGGGGCGATGGTGTACTGCGCGCCGGCGTCTATTGGTTGGGGCGGCGTAGGTGGTTGGTAGTGGTGATGATGTCGGCGGCCTGTTCGGCCAGGGTGGGGTGGCTGTCGTGGAGTTTGGCGCCCGCGTCGGCCAAGGGGGTCAGCAGGGTCGCGGTGTCGTTCTCGCCGAGGGCCGCGAAGACGCGGTCGACGGCCTCTTGGGTGGTGGCGTCGAGGTCGTCGAGAGCGGTGATCTGGGCGGCGAGGCGGCGCAGCCGGGCGGCGTTGGTGCGAGCCCATTGGTTGACCGCGCGGTCGCCGGCGCGGCGGTCGCGGGCGGCCTGCACACGCTCTTCGCCGGTCATGCCGGCGGGGTCGGTGGTGTGGGGGTTGAGCCGCAGGTAGCGGCGCTCGGCGGCTTGGCGGCTGGCGACTCCGAGGGCGGGCGCGATCGCGGCCCAGCTTGCTCCGCGGGCGCGGGCGGCGCCGATGAGCAGCGGCTCCCAGGAGGCGAGCTGGTCTTGCACGGCCCGCAGCCCGGCCAGTGCGGCCAGCACGTCGTCCGAACTGGCGGTGTCCTTGTCTTCCTGGTGTGCGACCTGGTGGACGGTTTCCTCGACGGCGGCGATCGCGGCCGACGCCGAGGGCTCCGGCTCGTCGGGTGTGTTGGTGGCTGTCACGGTCACCTCCTCCTCTTCATCATGTCAGCGATCCGCTGACATTGGCTGCTTGTCATCGTTCCGATGACATGTTATAACAGAGGTGCGTATTGACACCACCCAAATCAGCAGAGCTTTCAGGAGGTGCAGGACGATGTTGATGCGCACTGACCCGTTCCGGGAGTTGGACCGCTTCGCCCAGCAGTTCTTCGGCAGCCAGGCACCGGGCACGTGGTCACGGCCGACCCCGATGCCGATGGATGCCTACCGCCACGGCGACCAGTACGTCGTTGCGTTCGACCTGCCCGGCGTCTCGCCGGACGCGATCGACCTGGACGTGGAGCGCAACGTGCTCACGGTGAAGGCCGAGCGCCGGCCGCTCGAGCTCGGTGACGGTGTGGAGATGCAGGTCGCCGAGCGTCCGCTCGGGGTGTTCTCCCGCCAGCTGTTCCTGGGCGACACCCTGGACGCCGACCGGATCGAGGCCGGCTACGAAGCCGGCGTGCTCACGTTGAAGATCCCGATCGCCGAGAAGGCCAAGCCGCGCAAGATCGCGATCAGCGGCGCGGACAGCGACGACCGCAAGCAGCTCGACGTCTGACCCGGGTGAACCACGCACCACACGGTGTGCGGTGCAGTTTGTTGTCGATGAGGTGAGATCGATGACGGCGACCGACCAGCACCAGACACTCGCCGAGGACGAGGTCTTCGTCGACCTCGTCCTGGGCGACGACGATCTGGTGCGTGCCGAGTTCGACGCGCTGATCGCTGCCTGCTGGGAGTCGCCGTCAGAACCGCCGCGTCGCAAGCCGTCGCCACCCGGCGGCGGATGGGCCGGGCGGCCACCACAGCTGTGGCCGCCATGGCACCGGTCCCCGCTCGCCGGCGGCGTCCCGGCGCGGCGGCCCCAGTCCAGGGAGCGTGGCCCTCCGCCGAACGGAGCCTCTGACGCCCCGATGTAGCCCGTGGCCACAAAGCCTGTGGGAGGTGGTAGCCCGATCCCGAGCGAACTCCTTGACCCGGTGATGCGGCCGCCCGCGCTGTCACACCCCTCGACGCGCGGCGGCACCGTGAACCCCGCCGCCTTGTCCTTCCTAGGACGACATCACTGCGGGCCGCCGCATCACCACCGGTCCAGCCCGATCCACTGGATAGCGAAAGAGCTGCCATGACCGCGCCGCCGCTCGATCCGTACGCGATCCTGGGCGTGACCGTCGAGGCCTCCGACGACGACCTCGACCACGCCTTCCGAGGACTCGTCCGGCAACTTCACCCCGACACCCGTACAGCAGCGTCCGACGACGACGCCGACCGGCGCCTGCAGGAGCTCCTCAACGCCTATGCCACCCTGCGCGACCCGATCCGCCGCGCCGCCTACGACCGGGCCATGGCCCGGGCCGCGGTACCCAGCGCTCCTTCGCCGCGGCCGCGGCGCTCCCAGGCCGCGCCCGCCCGTTACGCACCGATCCGGGTCGATCCGGCGATCCGGGTCGGCCCAGTGCGCTGGGAACCGCCAGCACAAGGAGGGAAACACGATGGCACCCGTTGACGACATCGAGACCTACTGCGACAACGGCGTCTGGAAGACCCGCTGGCGCAACAGTCCCAAACCATTCGCCGCCGGCGGCGGAAAGCAGCGCCAAGTCGTCCAAGGCGCCACCGTCGCGCAGTGGTACGGCGTCGACCACATCATCACCGCCCCCGATGGCACGGTCGCCGAACACAACTCGTACCGCTACCGCCAGCAGTCAGTGCAAGGCAACAGTCAGTAAGAGGACGGACGGTTCGAGGGCTTCGACGTCATGACGTTGGGGGGGTACGGCGACCAGGCCGCCCGGACCGAGCTCGATCTCCGCGTCACCGGCATGGACCAGCACACGACCCTGCAGGCACAGCAGCGAGGCGTCCCCGGGACTCTTGTGCTCTCCCATCATCCGGCCCGCGGCCAGCGCGATCACCGTTTGCCGGAGCCGGGCACCTGGCCTGCTGTAGACAGTCACCGAACTGCGCCCGCTGTCGGCTGACGCTGCCTTGCCAAGCAGATCAGCAGTTAACTGGTCGATCGACGCAACGTCCATCGCTCGATGATCGCACGACACCGGGCGGTCGTTCAGCTGCTCGAGCTGCGGACTGCCCCTGGATGAACCGCGCTCACGGCCGGCAGGCCGGCGCCTTCGCCAAGGCCGCGTCGGCTCGGGCGAACGCGTTGAGGTTCCTCGCCGCGCTCTCCCAGGCCGTGACCCACAGGTCCTGAGCATGTTCGGCACCGAAGTCGCCGGCTGCATGGGCTCGCATCATCGCGAGATGCGCATCCCAGTCGGCGCCGGCCGCACGCCCGCTCGCCGCGGCCACCTCGAGTGCGGTCAGCCGCTGTCTGCAGGCCGACGCCTCCGGGCTGGTCAGCCCGTCGCAGCCCCGTACGACCTTGTCGTAGCCGGCCTTGGCTCTGTCGAGTTGAGTGAGATCGGCCGGTCCGGCCAGCCGAGTCCGCTTCCAGATCTCTTTGGTCGTAGCTTCGGTGTTCTTCCCGGCCAGGAGATCCGTACGAGCCTGGACGTGCTCCTTCCAGTGCCCGGCAGCGATCCGCGCGGATCGCACCACCTCTTCGGCTGCGGCGACCTGGGCGGCGCACAGTACGGCGGCAGAGTCCGTCGCCTCGAACTCAGGCGACGAACCAAGCGTGCCGGAAGCCGACGACACGGTCCCCGGCAAGGACGAAGGTGGCTGACCGGTCCCTTGCTCGCTGTCCGGCTGCAATTGTGCGCCGACAACCACCACCACAGCAGCGATTCCGACAAATCCCACAGCGAGCAGAAGGCCGCTGCCCCAGCCTTTCCCGTGCGGTAACGCTCGTCTGGCCCGTGACATCGTGGCAAGCTCCCCGGTTGCTCGGTCGGCCCCGCCAAAGGAATGCTGCCAGGAATGCACAGAGAATGGCGAACGATTCACTTTACGAGACAGTAGCCATACAGTCGGTCAACAAAATCAGCTGGGAATCGGTGGTGGGTACCGGCGAGGCCATGGCGATCAACGCAGTACTGGCGGTGATACCGGTCGCGGAGATCGAGGACGCGTGCGACTGGTACGAGTTGTTCTTCGGACGGCCTGCGGACCGGCGTCCGATGGATTCCCTCGCTGAATGGCATCTCGCCGACGGCGGCGTCGTTCAGGTTTTCCACGATCCCGCAAAGTCCGGCCGAACGACGGTGAACTTCTTCATCGACGACCTCGACGATCGAGTCGAGGCGTTGACAGCCCAGGGCATCACGACGACAGACCCCGTGGTGGTGGCGAGCGGACGGCAACGCCTCGTCACGTGCCCGGATCCCGACGGGAACCAACTGGGCCTGCTCGAGCCCACCGACTGAGGTCTCCAGATCCGCGGGTTGGCCACCCGTTGACCGGATAGCGGCCAACACTGCGTCCTGATGCCTCTGAGCCGAACACGGCTTCCGGGCGCCGGAGCGGATCCGTAGCCTACTGAGGCATGACTTGGGTGCGGGCTCTGCAGGAGGCCAGGGCCAGACGAGAACTCGCCGTCCTCCGTGACCGGATCATGCCGGACCTGCGCTCCTTCGAGCCGGCGCTTCAGGCCGCGATCGACCAGCACGCGGCAGCCATCCGCGACATCCTCGGACTCACCACGGGCCGCTCCGGCCCGGTCGAGCTGGCCGCTTACGCCAACGGTGTCCGCGATGTCGCGGCCGAGCGTGGCTGGACGAGCGGACGCAGCTCCGCGGGCTCGGACTGGGTGACGATCCGGCTGCTCGCCGCGGTCAGTATGGCGTTTTCGCCGTACCGGGCCGGCCACGACCCGATCGACTTGCCGACGCCCTGAGACGAGCCGGCGTACCGCAGAGTTCTCGAGCGCTCCGCCCAGCGCTCGAGAACCAGTCTTCAGCCCTGATCAGATGTCCCGCGACGGCGGCGGATTCGTGGTCGGTCGGGTTGGTCGTTCTCCTTCGAGTCCGACGCCCAGCCCGGCCGCCGGCTCACTCGGCTGTGCACTCGGCTCACGCGGCCATTGGCTGCGCTCGGCGTCCTCACGACCGCGCTGGTAGGCCTCTTCGCGGGCGCGCGCGTTGGGGAAGTCCTGCTCGGCGCGGTCCAGCCAGCGTTCCCACCGCGGCTGCATCGGGCGAATCATCGCGCCGCCCATGCCGACGACGATCACCCCACCGACGGTGGCCAGGACCGCGATCAGGACCGGCGTCGTCACCGCGGTGGCCACACCGATCTGGTTGAGCGCCGCGATGATCCCCAGCGCGATGACGAAGATCTGAATCACCTTCGCCACCAGTTGCCCGTAGCTCAGGGCGGACAGGGCGCTGCCGACGAGGTCGCGCAGTGCGTTGGCAATCGCAGCCGCGACCACGACGATCACGATCGCGACGACCGCCCGCGGCAGCCAGTTGACAATTGATGCGAGCAGTTCACTGACCGGGTTCGGACCGAAGACACCGAACGCGAACTGCAGAGAGATCAGCAGTACGGCGTAGTAGACGAGCGCCGCGATGAGGCCACTGGCGTCGTACTTCGACTGCGCGAGCGCCCGGCCTACTCCGCCGCGTTCGACCGCTCGCTCGAAGCCGACCCGGTTGAGCACCACTTCGACGACCTTGCGCAGCGCCTTGGCCACCAGCCATCCGATGAGCAGGATGACCAGGAACAGGGCGAACTTCGGCAGGAAATTGATCACTGCGCCGACCGCGTCGTTCCACGACTGGGTGAGGTCCATCGTTCCGCTTCCCTTCGATCAGCCCGGCTGATCTCCCCAGCGGATCACGGGCGGCGGTGTGCGTCGTTCTGCGCCGCTGATTTGCAGAATTCGGTACCCACGCACAGCGCCTACAAACGACCGGCACCGCAAATACCGTGTGCGATGGAATGGGCGCGTTACGCGTCGGTCGACCGGTCCAGCTGTTCACGCCAGCCGTATGCCTGCTGCAGGGCTTGCACACGCAGCGACTCGAGCACGGCCGCAGCGAGCTCGGCCAGCAGCGGTCTCTGCTCTCGCCAGACGTCAGTCAGGGAGCGCGCGACGTCCTCAGCGGCAATCTCCGAGCCGCTCGCCGCTCGACCTTGGAGCTGCGCTCTCAAGTCTTCCAAGCTCGACAGCGCCAGCTCGACCCTGGCAGCGAACAGAGCGTCCGCCGACTGACCGGGGTCGCTTGTCACGGCTGCACAGGTGCGGGCCTGGCCCCGCCACCGCCGCCGAGGCCCTCGAGAAGCCGGATGAGCGCGTCGATCAGGTTGCGCAGCAGATCGCCGAGAATGCCGCCGAGGTCAACCCCGTCGAGCAGGCCCGCGATCGCGCACAGGAGATTGCCGAGGAGGTTGCCAGGTCCAGGTATCGCGGTGATATCGAGGACGACCTGGTTCAACTGCACGCGTAAGCCCAGGAGGTTCAGATCCAGCGGACCGAGCTCGAGGTGGAGAATGGGGCAGACCTCCGGCTGTGGAGGTGTGGTCATTGATGCCCTCCGTTCTGCACTGCCGCGGCAGGGCACCGCGGCAAGCGTTCCAGACCCACGTGGCCCACTGTCGAGTCTCTGCCGCGAACAGAGTCGACGCAACGACAAAAGCCGATGTATTTCGATTGAAATTCGCACCAAGTGTCGATTGTCCAGCACGCCAAGAATGCTTTCCCGGTGGCATGGAGTTCCAGGAAAGTTTTGCCGTCGAAAAGATTCGGTCAGCTGGCGTCTGCCGCCACTCCCGCACACCCGCTCGCCGTCAGTCGTCGTCACCTGCGCCGAGGCGGCTCAATCTCCCGTAGCAGTTGTTCCCTGCGGCGCCGCCCAGCAATGTGCCCAGCAGGGTGACGAGCAAGATTGCGATCAGCGCAGCCAGAGTCGCCAACGGACGATCTGCTTCGGCGATGGGCAACGACGGCCAGTCGACCTGCGCCACAACGTCGTACCTGCGGTCGACCAGGTAGCCCAGGCCGACCAGGAGGCCGACCGCGGCCCAGCCGAAGACCCACACGCCCAGGCCCTGCTGCTCACCATGCGATGGCACCATCCGCCCGCCGGCGTAGCCGCCCGAGAACGCGGCAATTCCCATCGTCAGAACGAAAACGATCCAGGCGCCGACATGAAGCCGGCCGTTGCCGGCCTCGTCCTCCGCCCACGCGGCAAGCTTGTCCCACCCGATCAGCGTGCAAACGGCGCCAACGAACAGCAACAGGAGTACGGCGGTGCCGCAAGCGACCAACCAGCCGAAGAATGCGGCGCCGAACGACGCGCCCGGCACGCGAGGCTCCTCCTCCAGGTACGGCTCATCGGCACCCGGTCCGGCGTCGTCCCCCGCGTCGTCGCCGATGCCCAGCAACTCATCCAGGCCGACCTCGATGACGTCGTACTCTCTGTCCCCGTGGACCGCGCCTCGCCGACGCACCATTGCCACTCCCTGACAAGCCCACCTGTCCCCCGGTACCCCGAAGAACCCCGGCGATGCGACTTCTGTTGACGCCGTCGGCGAGCATCCCCTCACATCCCTGGCGGTGCGGTCTATGCCGGTTCGAACTTCTTTCGAGGTGCCGGCGTCTGACCTCGCACGGTGCCCCTGGGAAGGGGCCATTTCGTCTGGGGGAAAGACATGATTCGACATCTGGCCGCCGTCGCGGCCACCGCCACGCTTCTCGTCACAGCGCTTCCGGCCGCCCAGGCCGCAGCCGCCGGCCCCGCCAGTCCAGCGAGCTGCACGAAGCGCGTCCTCAAGCTGCCGGCCGATTCCCTGCCCGGGTCGAGCGCAGCGCGTACGGCGGACCCGTCCGGCCGCTACCTCCTCGGCGAGGCGAATCGGGAGGGACGCATGCACGGCCAGGCCGTGCTCTGGGTGAACGGCGTACCGCGCTGGCTCGCTTCACAGCCTGACGGCGAGTCGTTCGCCTACTCGGTCATCGAGGGCGGACTCGTCCTCGGCACCACCAGCAGCATGACGAGAACCGACCACTGGATCTACTCGGTGCAGACCAACTCGTACCGGATCCTCGCGCCCACGAACCTGCAGATCAGCCAACTGACCGCAATGAACAACAACCAGGACATCCTCGGCACCGCCTGGGACGAGACGCTCGGCGAGAGCGTCCCGTTCGTCTGGCCGGCCGGCGGTCAGCCGCAGCTGCTGCCAGTGCCCAGCGGCCAGACCGTGTACGCCATGGACGACATCTCCGACGAGGGCCTGGTCGTCGGACGGCTCTCCCTCCCCGACGGCCAGCACACCAGCTACCTGTGGAAGTCCTGGAACGCCGCGCCCTCACGACTGCCCGGCATCAACGAGACCGGCGTCTGGGCACGTGACCTCGAAGGCGACTGGATCGCCGGCGGCGACACCGACATCGACGACGTCACCGGCCTGCTCTGGAACACCCGCAACACCAGTGTCGTGCAACTCGAGGACAGGGTGGTCGACCTCAACAGCTCCCGCGACGCAGTCACCGAAGGCCGCTTCGGCCCACTCGGCAACTACCCGTCGGTGATCATCAGGAGCGACGGCAGCAAGATCACGTTCCCCGAAGGCACCCTCCTGGAGCACATCTTCGAGCGCAACACCAGGTGGACAGCCGCCGGCTACGACGTCAGCTCCGGCGAACTCGTACCGGTCCTCTACGCCTGCAAGTAACCGCCACGCAAGTAAGCCCGCCTGCCCACCGACGGCCAGGCGGGCTTGCTCGTTCGGAGCTATCGCGGCAAGGATTCGGAAGCGTTTGGCTCGCGACGCCGGCGCTTCAGGTCTCGGCGCTCGAGCTCCGACAGTCCGCCCCAGACCCCGGCGTCCTGCCCGGTCCGCAGCGCCCAGTCCAAGCAGCTGTCGATCACCTCACACCGCCGGCACACCTTCCTCGCGGCCTCCACCTGCTGTACGGCGGGCCCGGTCGTCCCGATCGGAAAGAACAGCTCCGGATCCTCGCTCCGACATGCTGCTCTGAGCAGCCAATTCATGGCACACCAGCTCTCCTTCACGGGAATCGCCCGCCCTGTCCGACCGCGGCCGTTGGAGCGGCGGACCCGGCGCCGAGTCTGGGGCTCAGGACGCCAGGCCCACCGGCCTTGGGGCTCCGCGGCCGCCGCCGTACTCGCTGCTCGCGAGCCGACCCGGACATGGACGAAATCTCTTCTGAACCAGAGACAGAACTGCCCCCCGATTTGTGACACCCCAGGGTTTTCGGTCGCTCCCCGAGATCACAACCCCGGATCAAGTTGTCGACTGGTTGGCACGGGCGGGGTCTCGACGGAACATGAGTTATGGAGCGGAGTCTGGCGCACGACGAATGGGAGCGAGCGCGACGGGAGTTCCACGAGCTCGTCGAGCAGGCGGACGCCGCGGCGCTGCGCAGGCCTTCGAACGGCACGCGATGGAGCAACCGGCAACTGCTGTTCCACATGTTGCTCGGCTACCTGATCATTCGGGCGTTGCTGAGGCTGGTCCGGGTGTTCGGGCGCCTGCCCGGCGGGTTCAGCCGAGGCTACGCACGCATCCTGAACGCCGGCACGAAGCCCTTCGACGTGGTGAACTTCCTCGGGTCGTACGCCGGCGGCAACACGCTGACTCCGCAGCGGATGGCGATCACGTTCGACCACGTCATCGACAAGCTCCACCGGCGGTTGGACGCGGAGAGCGACGCGGACCTCGAGCGCGGCATGTACTACCCGACGCGATGGGATCCGTTCTTCAACGAGTACATGACGCTGGCCGACGTGTACCGCTTCCCGACCCAGCACTTCGACTTCCACCGCAGGCAACTCACCCTGGACTGATCCCGCCGACCAGTCCCGATACGTGGTACTGCGCTACGGGCCCAGCTAGCCGAGCTCAGCGGTAGCCCTCGCGCTGGGTGTCTTCGCCGGCGACGCGGACGCCGTAGTGGTAGGCGAGCTGGCCGCCCAGCCAGCCGGATGCGCCGAGGATCCCGACGCCGAACAGACTCAGCACGAAGCCGGCCACACTCGCCTCCTCGGAGCCCTGCCCGGCGCGGATCGCGAAGCTGATGACGAAGAGCGCCACCACGATCAGATTCAGCGTCATGTGCGTCAGGCCGGTCCGGAAGACCTTCGTGCCGCGCGGGATGGCGAGCAGATCGATCAACCCGAAGACGGCGGCGAGCAGGGCGCCGACGACGCCGATGCCGACCAGCCAGTAGGCGCCCTCGGCGAAGACTGCCTCGTCGGTGCTGATCAAGGCCACGAGGTCGAAGACGACACTGGCCACCCAGGCCCCGATCGGTACGGCGACCAGCACCGGGTGGAACGGATGACCGTACGGCCCGGCCAGTATGGACTTGGGGCGCTTCGCCCGCTCGAGCTCATCCATCGTGGGTTCTCCAGATCCGCGGCGCGAGGTACGTCGCCTCTATCGCCAGTACCCACTGTCGATAGAAATCACCCGAGGTTCGAGCGGTGGGTACCGCGCTGGCATGAGTGAGTTGCCGGAGAGATTCGAGCGTCCTGAAGGGGTCGACGCGCCGACTGTCGAGGCGGTCGGAGCCTTGACGCTCGCGATGGAGACTGTGATCCGGGCGCGGGGCGCGCTGTACGAGTTCCACCAGTTGACCGGCAAGGCCGACAACGAGGTGATCAGGGCGGTCGGCATGCTGCGTCGCGCGGGGCACGACGAGGTGGCCGACGAGGTCGAGCGGGAGATTGCCGGACGCAACGTGAACGACCGGCGGTGGACGTTCCAGATCGTCGAGGACTACGAGCGGACGTACTACGAACCGTTCGTCGAGCGGCACCGCCAGATCCGCGACCGCCTCGTCGACGGCCGCCCGCACCAGCGTGAGGCCGAGATGAAGGAACGCCGTACCACGCCTGGCGAACCCGGCCACGGCTTCTGATTGACGCACGAGCCCGCGGGAACCGGGGTGGCCGGCAACCCTGGAGGCGACGATGAGCTTCGACCGTCCCGATCCGGACGACAAGCAGGTCACAGACACCGAGCAGAACGAGGCGCCGGAGGACGACGCCGTACGACGTCCGCCGAAAGAGCAGGACGTGACGGGCGGCGAGCAAGGCGATCCGGTGGAGCCACCTGACTGACCCGTCCGGAAGAGGTGTGGCAAGGGGTACAGGGCGGATCACGAAACCACGAAAGGGGCAGGGAAATGACGGCGGACGTAGTTGACCTGATCATGCAGGACCACCGCGAGGTGGAGCGGCTGTTCGACGAGCTCAAGGACAGTCCGGAGAAGCGACCCAACCTGCTTCCGGTGCTGACCACGCTGCTGACCGCGCACAGCCGGGCCGAGGAGGCCGAGGTCTACCCGGTCGCCGCCAGCGAGGCGGGTGAGAAGGAAGAGGTCTCACACAGCCAGCAGGAGCACATCGAGGCCGACCAGCTGCTGGCGAAGCTCGCGGCGACGGATCCGTCCTCCCCCGAGTTCGAGACCGTGCTGCAGAACCTGGTCGACGCGGTCTCCCACCACGTCGAGGAAGAGGAGACCAAGGTCCTGCCGGGCATGCGCTCCAACCTGTCCGACGAACGGCGGGCCCAGCTCGGCGAGGCGTTCGTTGCCAGCCGCAAACAACACCTCGGCGAACAGCCCGGCGACATGACCCGCGAGCAACTCGCCCAGCAGGCCAGGAACGCCGAGATCTCCGGCACCTCGGGCCTCTCGAAGGACGAGCTCAAGCAAAAGCTCGAGAGCGAGGCCGGCGGGTAACGCCGACCTGACACCGCATCGATCCCCGGCTCCTCCCCAGCCCGGCCACAGCTCAGTTGGCTCGTAGGCCGGGCTGTCGGGCGGTGGGGCAGAATTGCCGTGTGAAGAAGCCCGAGGTCGACCCCGTGGTCGCGCGCAACCGCAAGGCTGCCCACGACTACCAGCTGGGCGAGTCCTGGGAGGCGGGGATCGTGCTGCAGGGTCTCGAGGTGAAGGCGCTCCGTGCCGGCCGGGCGTCGCTGGTCGGAGGCTTCGGCATCGTCGAGAACCGGGAGCTCTGGCTGCACGGCGTGCACATCCCGCAGTACTCCCAGGCCCGCTGGTTCAACGACGGCTCCCGCCGCAAGCGGAAGCTGCTGCTGCATCGCGCCCAGATCGACAAGATCGAGCGCAAGGTCAACGAGGGCGGCCTGACGATCGTCCCGGTGACCCTCTACTTCAAGGATGGTCGCGCGAAGGTGGAGATCGCCCTGGCCCGCGGCAAGAAGACCTGGGACAAACGCCACACCCTCGCCGAACGCGAGGCGACCCGGGAAGCCGAGCGCGCACTCAGCCGCCGCCGCAAGGGCCGCCCGGACTGATGCCACAAGGCCGCCCGGGGCCGCTGCAAGGCGGCCCCGGGCGTCGGCCGGTTGCCGGCGGGTTGTCCGTCGGCGACCAGGGCCCGAGAGTTATGCCGGTGCGTGCTCCTTCAGGATCGTCATGAAGGCGCGCATCCAGCCTGGGTGATCCGGCCACGCGCGACCCGAGACGACATTGCCGTCGACCACAGCGTCACCGTCGACCCACTCCGCACCACCGGCACGGATGTCGACCGCCAGCGCCGGATAGGCCGAGGTCTTCCGCCCGTTCAGGACGCCGGCAGCCGCAGCGACCAGCGGGCCGTGACACAGCTGGGCAACCGGCTTCGACTCGCCGTAGAAGTGCTGGACGATCCGCTGACAGTCCACGTCGTTCCGGATGTACTCCGGCGCGCGTCCACCCGGAATCACGACCGCGACGTACTCCGCCGGATCCACGTCGGCGAACGCCACGTCAGCCTGCCAGGTGTGCCCTGGCTTCTCGGTGTACGTGTCGAACCCGTCGACGAAGTCGTGCACCACGAACTGCAACTTCTTCACTTCCGGCGCAGCCACGTGTACCTCGTACCCCTCCTCCAGCAACCGCTGGTAGGGGTAGAACACCTCCAGGTCCTCCGCGGCGTCGCCCGTAAGAATCAGCACCTTCGCCATCCCACCGTCTCCTTTCAGCCACCCTCCACCTGCCAGCCTCTGCCGCGCCCCAACCCGGGTCAAGACCGGGAACTCCACGCAAGTCACCGGCATCCACCCAGTCCGAGCTGTGAGGCGCAGGAATAGGCGGGCGGGCAGATGGGAACCGGGAGGGGCCGGCCGGAACTGCCACGACGGTTGAAGGATCAGCCCTGAGTAGTGGCCCCAGCGCGCGGCATGAGTGAGGCTGTAATGAAGAGGGCCGTCTGCGTCGACGAGGCCGTCAGCGTTCTGATGGGATGCTTCGGCATCGACGCCACGGAAGCGGAAACGATCCTGCGACGGTGGTCCGCGGACAACCACAGCTCGGTGGTCACCGTCGCTCACGTCCTCGTCCATCAAGTGTGGCGTGGTGACGAACCCCCGAGCGACCGTCGACTCGCACGCGCCGTCGAGGAGCAACTCCGCCGCCTCCCCGGTCCCGCAGACCACAGGTGACGGAGTGCCTGCGGCTGGTCGCGGCCGGGCAGCGGCTTGTTCGCGCTCCTAGTCGGGGCGTCCGGGGAGGTACATAGCGGCGAGTTGGCGTGGGTCGCGTAGGGACGTGAGCTCGACGATCCGCCCATCGACGACCTTGCACGTCAGGACGCCCAGGGGTTTGCCGTTCGCGGCCCAGGCGACGATGCCCGGCTCGCCGTTGACGAGGACGGGTTGCACGGACGCCTTGGCGTACGCCCCGCGCCGAGCCTTCGCCGCCACCTCCGTCGCTCCGAGCTGGACGACCACGCCGTGCGCGGTGTGGGTGCTCCACTTCACCTGCGGGTCGAGCACCCTCAGCAGCCGTTCGAAGTCTCCGTCACGGGCCGCGGCGAGAAACGCATCCAGTACAGCCCGCCGCTCTTGCCGTTCGCCGTCCGGGCGAGGTGTCCCCTGCACCTTCCGCCGAGCGCGGCTGGCCAGCATCTTGGTGGCGTCTGTGGACTTGCCGATGATCTGACCGATCTCCTCGAACGGCACCGCGAACATGTCGTGCAGCACGAGAGCGAGCCGCTCGGCGGGACCGAGGCTGTCGAGTACGACGAGCAGCGCCAGCCCGACCGAGTCAGCAAGCAGCGCGTCGTCCTCCGGCGACGAGACGTTGTCCTCGGTCACGAAGAACTCGGGCAGCTCGTCGTCGGGTGATGCCACCGGCCGGGCCCTGCGTGAGCGCAGCACGTCGATGCACACCCGGCCGACCACGGTCGTCAGCCAGCCGGACAGGTTGTCGATCGAGGCCGGGTCCTGGCGCGCGAGCCGCAGCCAGGCCTCCTGTACGGCGTCCTCGGCGTCCGCCCGCGAGCCGAGCATCCGGTAGGCCATCGCCACCAGCCGCTCGCGCTCCTCCATGAACGCTTCCGCGATGGCGTTCTCCCGGTCCGGTCCGGTCATCTGTTACCTCCCACCTACATGTTCCGTCATGGGTGATGACGGGCCGGGAAGGCCCGAGGTAACCGACAAGGAGAAATCATGAACCTCGCTCTGTGGATCGTCGCCGGCCTGCTGGCCGCCGTCTTCACCTTCGCGGGCGCCAACAAACTGTTCATCCCGTACGAGAAGCTGGCCAAGGCTCACGGTGGAGGCTGGGTGAACCAGTTCAGTCCGGGCTTCGTCAAGGCCCTCGGAACCGTCGAGATCCTGGGCGCCATCGGCCTCACTGTACCGGCCGCCCTCGGCATCGTTCCGGTCCTCGCACCGCTGGCCGCCGTCGGACTGGCGACGATCATGGTGGGCGCGGCGATCGTGACCTCCCGTCGTCACGAGCGCGCCCACGCGGCCCTGAACCTCGTGTACTTCGCCCTCGCCGTCTTCGTCGCCGTCGGCCGCTTCGGCCCCGAGTCCTTCAGCTGATCGCGCGTAACGCGCATGTCACCTGGATTCGTCTGCCGCGCAAAGGAAGCGGGTCAGGCTCCGAGCCAGCTCCTCGCGTGCCTGCTCCGCGATGTGATGGGTGGACTTGATGCCGTGCCCCGCGACCTCGCGGCACCAGGTTCGCCAGACTTCGACCGGGTCTCCGCAGAGCTGTTCCATGTCGTCGTCGGTCGACCACAGCACCAGCGTCGGGCACTCGATCCGGCGACCGGCGGCCCGGTCATCGGCGTCGTTGCAGCGATCGACACCGAGGCCGGCGCGATAGTCCTCCAGCATCGCGTGAACCGTTGCCGGATCACGGATCGCAGCCAGGAAGTCCGCGTGGTTCCCGGGCCCGAGGACCTGCGGTGTGTTCGTGGTCCAAGCGCCGTACCAGGTCTCCGGATCGGCACAGATCACCCGCTCCGCCGGATTCTTCCACTGCGCGAAGAACCACCAATGCCACCACGCGGCGGCGAACTCGGCTCCACACCGCTCCAACGCCTCGACTATCGGTACGCTGTCCAGCACGGCCAGCCGGGACACCCGCTCCGGATGATCCAGGGCGGCTCGATAGGCGACGTACGAGCCGCGATCGTGCCCCGCGACGGCGAACCGCTGATGCCCTAGAAGTTCCATCAAGCCAACGACGTCACCAGCCATCGCCCGCTTCGAGTACGGCGTATGGTCCGCATCCGTCACCGGTTTCGCCGACCCTCCGTACCCCCGCAGATCCGGACACACCACGGTGAACCCCGCATCCACCAGCCGGGGAGCGACGGCGTACCAGGTCGTATGCGTCCGCGGATGACCATGCAACAACACCACCGCCGGCCCGGAACCCCCGTACCGCACCCGTACCCGGACCCCCGTGACGTCGACCTCATCCAGAACGAACCCCTCGAACATGCACCCGCCGGTACCCAGACCAACTCAGGAGCGCCCGTCTAGGAGCACGATCAGGAGGCCGCTGACGACGAGCATGGTCACCGATGGGAGGCAGCCACCGCTGCCCAGCTGCTCGCCGCCCTGGTCAACACCTGACTTGTCAGTTAGATGAGCAGAGTTCGATTCGAGGTTGCGTTTTGTTGACCGGCCGCACGTGAGTCCTTGACACCGTCCCGTCTCGGCTTTGTCAACCACTCACGCCGCGCCCCGTGCGGCCGGCCACGGAAGGATCGAGCGCGCATGAGCCGTCCCGATGCCTCGCACCACTCGTCCTCGGAACTCAGCCGACGCAAGCTGCTGGCGATCGGAGGCGTCGGCGCCGCCGCCGCGATCGTCGGAACCGAGCTCGCCCAGCCGTCGACGGCCGCGGCGCTCCCGCCCCAGCTCGACAACCCCTTCCGGCTGGGCGTAGCGTCCGGCGACCCATCGCCCGACGGAGTCGTACTGTGGACCCGCCTGGCGCCCGACCCGCTCGCGGAAGACGGCAGCGGCGGCATGCCGGCCCAGTCCTTCGGCGTGCGGTACGAGATCGCCGAGGACGAGCGGTTCACCCGCATCGTGCGTCGCGGTGCCGTCGAGGCCACGCCGGAACTCGGGCACTCCGTCCACGCCGAAGTCTCCAGGCTCAGGCCGGGACGCGAGTACTTCTACCGCTTCAAAACCGGCCAGGCGATCAGCCCGGTCGGACGGACCAAGACCGCGCCCGCCTACGGCGCACCGGTCTCCCGGCTGCGGCTCGCCGTCACCAGCTGCCAGAACTACCCCGCCGGGTACTTCGTGGCCTACCGCGACATCGTCGCCCAGGACCCGGACCTCGTCGTCCACCTCGGCGACTACATCTACGAAGGGCCGTCCGCGGGCAATCCCGCCATCAACCGCGCGCACGTCCCGCCGGTGGAGATCACGAACCTCACGCAGTACCGGATCCGGCACAGCCAATACAAAACAGACCCCGCGCTGCAGGCAGCCCACGCGAACCTGCCCTTCCTCGTGATCCCCGACGACCACGAGGTGACCAACAACTACGCCGACAGCATCGGCGGCGGCGACTCCGGCGCCGCGTTCCTGGCCCGCCGCACGGCCGCCTACCAGGCCTACTACGAGAACATGCCGCTGCGCCGATCCTCCCTGCCCGCGGGCCCGAACATCCAACTGTTCCGACGGTTGCAGTACGGCGACCTCGCCCAGTTCCATCTGCTCGACACCAGGCAGTACCGCTCCGACCAAGCCACCTGGAACCCAGCCCAGGCCGTCGGCGGCTACTCCCCCGGCGCACTCGACCCGGACCGCACGATCCTCGGCGACGCCCAGGAGCAATGGCTCCAGCAAGGCCTGTCAAGCTCCAAGGCCCGCTGGAACATCATCGCCAACCAGACCAAGTTCGCGCCGTTCGACCGCAAGGCTGGAGCCGGCCTCGAGTACTCCTCACAGGACAGCTGGGGCGAGGGCTACGTCACCGACCGCAACCAGCTACTGGGCTACATCGCCGAGCACCGGCCGTCCAACCCGGTCGTCATCACCGGCGACGCACACCGCAACTGGGTGTTCAACCTCAAGGCCGACTTCAGCGACCCGACCTCCGAGACGCTGGCCACGGAGTACCTCGGCACCTCGATCAGCAGCGGCGGCGACACCACCCCCAACACCGTGTACGGGCCCACTGCGGACAACCCGCACCTCATGTTCCAAAACAACCAGCGCGGCTACATCCAAGTCGAAGTCACCCCAGACCAGTGGCGAGCCGACTTCCGCGTCTCCGACACCGTCCTACAACCGGACGCACCCCTCTACACCCTCGCCACCTTCATCACCGACAACGGCAAGCCAGGAGCACGACGGGTGTAAGCGGACATGCCACCGGCATCTCTCGCGCCGCTACGCGCTCGGGGAGCGAGTAGCGGTCCGGGTGACGCCACGGGCCAAGGCGACGCCGAGCCCGATCATCGCGGCGCCGAGCACGAGGTGGAGCCAGTTGTCGGCGGTGTTCAGCGGAACGAAGTTGGCGGCACTGGTCTGGTCGATGATCAGGCCGTAGACCCACAGGACCAGGTAGACGATGCCGCCGCCGATCAGGTAGTTGCGGGCGCCGGTGGCGGAGCGGGCCAGGGCGAGGCCGACGACACCGAACAGCAGATGGACGATGTTGTGCAGGATGGAGACCTGGAAGAGTCCGAAGAGTTCCGCCTCGGAGTGGTGGCCCCCGAACCTCATGGTGTCGTAGTCGGTCGTGATGCCGGGGATGAATCCGAGAACCCCGACGGCCAGGAAGGCGATGGCAACAACGGTCGCGCCTTTCTGCACCGGCGTTGCGGTCATGGAGTGTGCGTTCGAATCGGTGTGTGACATTTCCCTGTTCCTTCTGTGTTCCGGACCGCCAGGCCCGAGTGCGTGGTACGGCGGTTGGCCGTGCTTGTTTGTTCCGTGTCAGCCGCACGGTGGCGGGGCGGCATGTCCTTGACGGCTACCGGAGTAGGCGCGTTCGCGGAGCCCGCGAAGCCAGCCCGGCGCCGGGAGTGCGCCGGGAGGGTGGTTCAGGACCGGGTCGAAAACGAGTCCGCCGTCATCGACGCGTTCGCGCAGACTCAGGCGGCCGATCTGGTGCCAGCCGGCAGTTTCGTCGCTGGTGTGCAGGGTGAAGCTGGGCGGTCCGGTGCGCTCGAGTTGGTGGATCGATGCGTGCCCGATGGAAGGACCAGCCGGGATCAGCATCAGCCACCACCAGCGGCCGGATGATTCGTACGGCGCCAGCGTCCCGTAGCGGGCGGCGCTCCAGTCCCGGGTGGGCCTGGGCAGCCAGCGAGTCCACATGCCATCGCCTGCGCTGGAGAACAAGAAGTCAGCCGGCTCGACTGACTCGGACTGGTCGAGTCGCAGGGCCAGGCCGAGGACGTCCGGCCATCGGCCTGGTGTTCCGGCGCCTTTCGAGAGCCGCACCGTGGTCAGGTGGTCGCCTTGCGGAAGCAGCGGAGTCTGCTGGTCGACCGTGAGACGCGCGGCGAAGGTCATGCCGCGCGGATGAACTGCGGGGGCTCGCCGCAGCCGCGCCATGGTGCGGAAGATCGCCGAGAACCCGTGCGCCGGCGCGTGTGTCAGCCGTTGGACTGTTCCCGTCAGGCTCACCACTTCGGGCCTCATGGTTGGCGCCGATGACTGATCGGACCGCGGCTCAGCAGCTCGGACACCTCACTCAGCACGGTCCGCTGCCGCAGTACGGCGGTGGAGCCGGTCGCGGCGTGCTTCATTCCTTCGAGGATCTCCCGCAGCACGCCGTACGCGTCGATCGTCGGTGACCAACCGAGCTCCCGCTCAGCCCGAGAGCTGTCCAGGGCCGGCGCGGCGCATCCCAGGTCCAGCCAGCCCGGTGAAACCGGCTGCAGCCGTGCCTGCCATGCGGCCGACATCACTGCGCGGACCACGCGAGCAGGGGTTTCGATCCACCGGGCACCGAGCGCCTCGGCAATCATCGCCGAGGTCACCGGCGTCGCGGCGGCTAGGTTGAACGCGCCTACAGCTCGCTGCTGCAAGACTCGCACTACCGCGTCCGCGACGTCGTCGGCGTGCACCATCGCCACCGTCAACCCGGCAGGCATCGGCAGCACCGGTACCGCACCGATGGCTCTGGCCGGCAACAGCACCGGCAGCGCGTAACGCAGCAACGCACTGCCGGCGGAGCGCTGGCCGATGATCCCGGGCCGCATCCGGGCGACCGCCGTACCGTGGGAGGACTGCACGAAGGTGTCGAGCAGTCTCTCGGCGGCGGCCTTGTGGCGGCTGTACGACGAACTGGCCACGCCTCCGACCGGATAGTCCTCATCCACCGGACTGGTGTCACGTTTGGGTGAGTAGGCCCCCACCGACGACATGTGCACCACCTGGCCGACATCCATGGCCCTACTCGCATCGAGGATCCGTTGCGTCCCACCGACGCCGACTGCCTCCAGGTAACGCACCTGGTCTGGTCGAGGACCGCGGTGACCACACAGCGGTGCGCGTAGCTCTTCAGGCCCTCG
>NZ_JBSFBL010000073.1:0-28820 GCF_053592935.1 Kribbella sp. NPDC002412 | reverse complement strand
CGTGTATCGAGATGGGCTCCCGCCGGACCCACGAGGAGTCGGCGGTCGCCGCCGCGCTGGCGGCGTACATCGGCGGCTTCACCGCCACCTCGAACCTGGAGGCGGCCCGCCGGTTCGGCATCCCCAGCACCGGTACGGCGGCGCACTCGTTCACCCTGCTGCACGACCGGGAGCGGGACGCGTTCACCTCCCAGGTCGATGCCCTCGGCAAGGGAACGACGCTGCTGGTGGACACCTACGACGTGGCCGAGGCGGTCCGGACCGCGATCGGCATCACCGGGCCCGAGCTCGGCGCGGTCCGGCTGGACTCCGGCGACCTGCCGTCGCTGGCCGGCCAGGTCCGCGAGCAGCTGGACTCGCTCGGCGCGACCAGGACCCGGATCATCGTCACCAGCGACCTGGACGAGTTCCAGATCGCCGCCCTGGCGCCGGCGCCGGTCGACGGGTACGGCGTGGGCACCTCGCTGGTCACGGGGAGCGGCTACCCGACGAGCGGGTTCGTCTACAAGCTGGTCGCCCGCGAGGACGCCGACGGCGCGCTGGTCCCGGTGGCGAAGAAGAGCCCGGACAAGATCTCCATCGGCGGTCGCAAGTGGGCGCTTCGCCGGCGCACGGCGACCGGTGTCGCCGAGGTCGAGCTGATCGGTGTCGGCGAGCCGCCGACGGACGACGGTGACGACCGCGAGCTGCTGAAGCTCCTGGTCGAGGGCGGCAAGATCGTCGGCCGCACCACGCCCGAGGAGTCCCAGGCGCACCACCTGAAGGTCCGTGACGAACTCCCCCGCTACGCCAGCCAGCTGAGCCGTGGCGAGGCCGCCATCCCGACCGAGTACATCGGCGACTACGACGCCCGGAACCCGTTCCTGCCCCGGAGCCACACGTGAGCACCGAACCCCAGGCCTGGCCCGCCGACGCGCCGGCCAGTGAGGCGGACGTGCTGGTCGCGATGCGGTTCGCGGACCGGGCGGCCCGCAAGGCAGTCGCCGAGGAGCTGGCCGGCACCGGCCTGCACACCGGGCAGGAGCTCGTGCTGGCCAAGCTCCTGCACCTCGGCTCGCTGCCGGTCGCGAAGCTGGCGAAGGTGCTCGACGTCGAGGTGCCGACCGCGACCAAGACCACCCAGCGGATGGAGACCGCCGGCCTGGTCCGCCGGGTGAAGAACTCGACCGACGCCCGCCAGGTCAGCATCGAGCTCACCGACCGCGGCATCGAGCTGGCGAAGACCGTCCAGGAGATCTACGACCGAGCCGGCCGCCGCGCGCTCGCCGCGCTCTCTCCCGAGGACCGTCGTGTGCTCCGCAACCTGCTGTGGACCATAACGACGACCCTCGAGCCGATCTCACACGAGTAGCTCTTCGCTTTCCTTCGCCGGGCCCTCGTCAGCCGACGGCTCGGCCTCCGCTGTCCGCCATCGGTACAAGCCGACCAGCAGGTCGACCACCACGAACGCCGCGAGGCTGATGTCGAACAGCGGCATGAACAGCCCCGAGCCGACCGCGATCGCCAGGACCACGACGACCGCCGGCACCGGAAGCTGCCGCCACGCCCCGCGCCGAGCCGGACGGCCGAAGCGCAGCACGTGGCCCCGCGTGGGCCGCCGGAGCCACCACATCCGGTAGCCCCAGACCACCATCGCAACGATGGTGCCCGCGACGACCAGCAACAACAGCTGGTCGGGCAGACCGAACAGCAGGCCCATGTGCGCGTCGATCCCCCACCGCGACAGCTTCGCCGCGAGCGGGTAGTCGGCGAACCGGACGACGTCGACGACCTTCCCCGACATCGGATCGACCGCGACCGCGTCGGCCTGGGTGGGCCAGGCCTTCCCGATCTCCTGGACGACGAACGACGTACCCGCCTGCTTCGGCGCCGCGATCTCGAGCGGTCCGTCCAGCTGGGCCGAGCGTGCCGACTGCACTGTCTGGTCCCACTCGTCGACCGAGGGATCGACCTCACCGCCGGGGAAGGTGTGCCCCTCGTGTCCGGCGTGGTCGGCCGACGTGAGCGCCGTACTGACCGACGGAGTCTTCCAGTCGAGGGCGGCCCGCAGTTCGCCCACGTTCTCGCCGGCGAAGCGAGACCAGGTGAGACCGGTCGCCGACAGGAACAGCATCCCGAGGATCACCCACGTGCCCAGGACGCCGTGCCAGGACAACGTACGGCGTCGCGCGCTCCCGGACCGCTGCACCCGCACCCGGGAACCGGTACGGCGTCCGGTCCACCACAGCACGAGTCCCGCCAGGGCGACGACCCACAGCCACGACGCGGCCAGCTCGCTGTAGACGCGCCCGGGCTCGCCGAGGTGCAGGCTGCGGTGCAGGTTCGACAGCCAGGTGCGGAACGGCAGCGCGCCACTGGAGCCATAGGCAACCAGTTCGCCGGTGACGGCGGCGTTGCCCGGATTCACGAACACCGCAAGGCGTTCCGACTCACCGAGACCAGGCACGCCGAACAGCACCCGGGTCGTGTCACCCGGCCCCGCGGCAGGTCGTACGGCGAGCAGCGTGCCCTCCGGTTGTCGCTCCCGAGCGGCCGCGACCTGCTGGCTGAGCGGCATCGTCGTACCGGAGCTCTCGACCGCGATCGTGTCGCGGTACAGGGCATTCTCGATCTGGGGGGCGAGGGCGTAGAGGAACCCGGTCAGCGCCGTCAGGAGGAGGAACGGGCCGACCAGGATCCCCGCATAGAAGTGCAACCGCACGAGCAGCGGCCGGAGGTGGGACAGAGCGTCAGCAATGCGGTGCATTCCGTCACTGTGACGGCCCTGTGTTGCCGTCGACAACCACCCCGGTTGCCGTCAGATTTCTCTTTGCTCTCGTCGCCGGATCAGGCTCGAGAGGGCAGGTAGGTGTCCAGGTACGGGTTGCGGAACTTGCCGGACGGGTCGTACTTCGCGGCCAGGTCGATGAAGTCGGCAACCTTCGGGTAGCACGACCGCAGGTACGCCGCGTCGGCCGCGAACACCTTCCCCCAGTGCGGCCGGGCGCCGAGCGGGTCGAGCGCCTCCTCCAGCGCGAGCACGACCGGGCGTACGGCAGCCTCGTCCTGGATCCAGGTGAAGTGCAGGGCGACGGTGTCGCGGCCCTGGCTCGGGCTCAGCCACAGCTCGTCGGCGGCGATCGTACGTACCTCGGAGACCTGGATGACCGGTGCCAGCTGGTTGCCCAGGGCCCGCAAAGCCTCGAAGGACTCGGCCGCCTTGGCCCGCGGCACGAAGTACTCGGACTGCAGCTCGTCGCCGTTGCTCGGGGTGAACTCGAGCCGGAAGTGCGGCAACCGCTCGTTCCACGGCCCTGGCACGCCACCCTGCTGGGTGGCGTAGTCGGCCGGCATCGTCTTGATCGGGTGCCGCGGCCCGTCGGCGACATGTGCGCCGAGCCAGTCGGTCTCGATCGGCGCACCCGCGCGCTGCTTGCGCCAGACCATCACGTCCGGGTCGACCCAGTCGGTGAACGCGCTGACGCTGTACGCGCTGCCCATCACCTCGGCGAAGTCGGATCCGAGTCGATCGACCGGCAGACCGTCGTACACCACCTGGCTGATGTCGTACGACGGCTGGACGTCGAGAGTCAGGCTCACCGTCACGCCGAGCGCGCCGAGCGAGATGATCGAGCCGGCGAAGTCGGCGTCGCCGCGGGTGAGCGTCACCAGCTCGCCGGACGCGTCGACGAAGGTGATCGCGCTGACGGCGTCTGCCAGCGGGCCGTTCGTGTCGCCGGAGCCGTGCGTCCCGGTCGAGCAGGCGCCGGCGACCGAGATGTGCGGCAGCGAGCCGAGGTTGTGCAGGGCGAGTCCCCGGGACTGCAGGGCCGCGGTGATCTCGCCGTACCGGAGCCCGGCCGAGACGGTCACGCCGCCGTCGCCGACCTCGATCACCTTCGGCAGGTCCGCGACGCTGACCAGGGTGCCGGTGCTGTCGGCGATCCGGTTGAACGAGTGGCCGGTGCCGAGGACGCGGACCTTCTCGCTCCGGGCGACGAGCTCCTGCAACTCGGGCACCGACGCCGGCCGCTCGAGCGGACTCTCGAAGCTGATGTTCCCGGCCCAGTTGGTGAGCTGCGTCATCGGTCACCCCTTCTTCTCGCCCGGCACTCCCGGCCCCGACTCTCGCACATCCGCCGAGGCCGGGGCAGAAGGGTCTTATCCCTTGGAGTGCGGCGAAAGGTTTCGGGCGGTGGGGAGCAGTTTGCCGGTGAAATCGAAGAGTGCCTGGTTCTCCCACGCGTTGCCGGAGGACGGGTCCGCGGGATCCCAGCCGGCGCCGTCCACCGCGGTCCAGGGCAGATCGCCACGATCACCGGGCCGCTGGACACGCCGGGCGGGGTGCAGCGGCTGCAGGGCTACCGCGACGAGCTCGGTACGTCGTACGACGAATCGCTCGTTGCTCACGGCGACAACTCGCGACTCGGCGGACAGCGCGCGATGGCCGAACCGCTCGCCCACCGACCCGACCTCCACGCGGTGTTCGTCCGCCCTGCACCGCAGAGCGCCCCCACCCAGCCCGGCCGGAGGCCGGTGATCCTCCGGCTCGGCAGGGGGCCTGCCCCCACCCCAGCCTGGCCGGAGGCCGGCAACCTTCGCCCCGGGACGGCGGTGCCTCCACCCCAGCCTGGCCGGAGGCCGGTGATCCTCGGGATCGGCCGTAGGCCGTGCTTGGATGTCTGTTGATGATCATCTGTTTCGGGGCGGCCGGGTTTTGGTTCTTGGTGTTCTGCTTGAGTTTCTGGCGGGATCGGCGGTTGTTCCGGAACGGGATCTTTCTGGTGCTGACGCTGATGTTCGCCGGACTCGGCGTGATCTTCGCGCTGGACGCGGTCTCGGACACCGCCGCCCGGCTGCTCGTGGTCGCGATCCTGGCCGCGATCCCGGTGACGATCGCCGTGCTCGCGGTGTTCCTGGTGATCAACGGCGTCACCATGCTGCGCCGCGAAGGCCGCCGCCCGGCCAACCTGCTCAGCCTCGCCGCGGGTCTCGGCATCATCGCCCTCGTCGTCTTCGGCATCGCGGTCCAGCAGCTCGGCTGGGAACCACTCGCCGCGGTCCGCTCGGTCCTGATCGGCGTCCTGACCTACATCTCGTTCCTGTTCGTCTGCTTCCTCGCCTACGCCTTCGTCTACAGCCGGGTCCGCTCCTCCCGGAAGGTCGACTTCATCGTCGTCCTCGGCTCCGGCCTGCGCGGCTCCCGCGTCCCGCCGCTGCTCGCGAGCCGGCTGGACCGCGCGAAGCAGGTGTACGACCGGGCTCTCCGTAGAGGCCGCTCACCGGTGATCATCACCTCCGGCGGCCAGGGCCCGGACGAGGACATCCCCGAGTCGCACGCGATGGCGTCGTACCTGATCGAGCGCGGTGTCCCGGCCGACCGGCTGCTGCGCGAGGACAAGGCGACCAGCACCTGGGAGAACCTGACCTTCAGCCGCGAGCTGATGGTCGCCCGGAAGCCGAAGTACCGCTGCCTGATCGTGACGAACAACTTCCACGCCTTCCGCGCCGCCCTCACCGCCCGAAAAGCGAATGTCAACGGCCAGGTCGTCGGCTCCCCCACCGCCACCTACTACTGGCCAACAGCAACCATCCGCGAATTCATCGCCATCCTCTACACCCACCGCTACCTCAACGGCGCGATCTGCCTGCTGATCACCGCCGCCGCCATCACCCAGCACCTCTAGCGCAGCATGAGTACGGCGGCGGTCACGCCGGCCAGCACGATCAGTACGCGCAACAAGGTCGCCGAGAGCCGGCGGCCGATGTGGGAGCCTACATAGCCGCCGACGACGGAGCCGGCGGCCAGGAGGCCGGCGGCGGTCAGGTCGAGGTCGGCGACGAAGACGAAGATGAGGCCGGCGACGAGGTTCGCGGCCAGCAGCGCGAGGGTCTTGAGGGCGTTGACGATGCGCAGGTCGAGATCGAGGCCGAGGCCGAGCACCGCCATCATCATCACGCCCGCGCCGGCGCCGAAGTAGCCGCCGTACACGCCGGTCAGCGCAGCGAAGAACGTGGTCGCCGGCGACATCGTGGTCCGCTCGGTGCGCGGGCCTTCGTGCCGCGACCGCAGCCACTTCGTGATCCACGGCTGCACGCCGACGATCAGGCAGGTGAACAGGATCAGCCACGGCGCCAGCGACGCGAACACCCCGGGTGGCAGCGCCAGCAGCAGCGCCGCGCCACCGATCGCGCCGATCGCACAGGTCAGTACGACGGCAATCGAATGGGCTCGCGGGACTTCGCGAAGCTCGCGCCGGTACCCGAACGACCCACTGGCCGCGGCCGGGAGCAGGCCGACGGTGTTGGACACGTTCGCGACGACCGGCGGGATCCCGAGCGCGATCAGCACCGGGAAGCTGAGCAGCGACGCCACCCCGACCGTCGACGTCAGCACGCCGGCGCCGAGCCCCGCAGCGACAATCGCCAGCTGTTCGGGACCCGTCACGACTGCTCGCGGAGCAGCGCGACGTCCGAGACCAGCATGACGTGCTCGTGCATCGCGTGGGCCGCGGCCTCCGGGTCACCGGCCGCGATCGCGTCCGCCACCTTCCGGTGACCGGCCAGCGACTCGCGCGGCCGTCCCGGCTGGGACAACGACTCCAGCCGGGTCTCCCGGATCAGGTCATGGATCGCCGCCATCATCTGGGTGAGCAACTCCGACCGCGCCGCCGCGGTGATCGCGCCGTGGAACTGTTCGTCCGCGTCCACCCCGCGCCCACCGGTCTCGATGTCGCGCTCCATCTGGTCCAGGGCCGCCTGGATCGCGGTGAGGTCTTCGTCGGTACGCCGGACCGCTGCCAGCGCGGCCAGCTTCGACTCGAGCGCGTCGCGGGCCTCGATGATCTCCGGCAACCGGTCGGCGTGGGCGCGGATCGCCTCGATCACCGCTCCGGTCCGGGCCCGCTCGGTCAGCACCGTCCCGTCACCGTGCCGCACGACGACCACGCCGATCACCTCGAGCGCGACCAGCGCCTGGCTCAGCGTCGCCCGGCTGACACCGAGCCGCTGGGCCAGCTCCCGCTCCGGTGGCAGGCGGTCACCGGGCAGCAGGCCGTTCTCCTTGATCCAGGTGGAGATCTGCTCGGCGACCTGTTCGTAGAGGCGTGACCGCAGTACCGGACGGGGGAAGCGCGGCGAGTCCATGAGCCCTAGCTTATTGACAACTGGCCCATTGGGCTATTGGCTAGGCCACTGAGCCAAATACTGTGACCGGAACATCACCCTCCGCCCGGAAGAAGGACCGTCATGGGACCAGAATGGGTTGCGATCCTGGCGCTCGTCGCGCTGTTCGTCATGGGGACCGTGCTGCCGATCAACATGGGGGCGCTCGCGTACGTCGCGGCGTGGCTGGTCGGCATGTTCTCGCTGCACCTGAGTGAGCGGGAGATCCTCGGCGGGGTCAGCGGCGATCTCGTCCTGACGTTGATCGGCGTCACCTACCTGTTCGCGATCGCCAAGAACAACGGCACCGTGGACCTGATCGTCGCCGGCGCGGTCCGGGCCGTCGGCGGCCGGGTCGCGCTGATCCCGTGGGTGATGTTCGCGGTCACCGCGCTGCTGACCGCGATCGGCGCCGCCAGCCCGGCCGCCTGCGCGATCATCGGCCCGATCGCGCTCGGCTTCGCCGGCCGGTACAAGATCAACCCGCTGATGATGGGCATGTTCGTCGTGCACGGCGCCCAGGGCGGCGGGTTCTCGCCGATCAGCATCTACGGCACGATCACGAACTCGGTGATGGAGCAGAACAACCTGCCGTCGTCGGAGATGACGGTGTTCCTGGCCAGCCTGGCCGTCAACCTGGTGATGGCGGCGATCCTGTTCGTGCTGCTCGGCGGCCGCCGGCTGATGAAGCAGCGCATCGACCCGAACGACCCCGACACCCTGACCGACGACCTGCACAAGGGCGGCACCCCGGTCACCGCGCGCGGCACTGGCACGTCGACCACGACCAGCACCCAGGCGACCGGCGTACGGCGGGACCAGGTGCTCACGCTGCTCGCGTTCGTCGGCGTCGCGGTGATCGCGCTGGCGTTCGACAAGAACATCGGCTTCGTCTCGATCACCGCCGCGGTCCTGCTGGCGACGCTCTCCCCGCAGCAGCACCGGGACGCGATCAAGCAGGTCGCCTGGCCGACCGTGCTTCTGGTCGCCGGCGTCAGCACGTACGCCGCGATCCTCACCGAAGCCGGATCGCCCGAGTTCGTCGGCAACTGGGCCGCCGGACTGGGCGCAGCCGTGATCGGCGCGCTGGTGCTCTGCTACGTCGGCGGTGTGGTCTCGGCGTTCGCGTCCTCGACCGCCCTGCTGCCGGTCATCATCCCGATCGCGGTCCCGCTGATCGCCAACGGCGGAATCAGCGCCGGCCTGTTCGTCGCCGCGCTCGCGGTCGCCTCGACCATCGTCGACGTCAGCCCGTTCTCGACGAACGGCGCGCTGATGCTCGCGAACCGGCCGGACACGATCACGGAACCCGTGTACTACAAGCAGATCCTGACCTACAGCATGATGGTGGTCGCCGTCGGTCCGCTGCTCGTCTGGGCCGCGCTCGTGGCCCCGGGCTGGTGACCAGGATGCACGGACCGCTGGACGACGTACTGGTCGTCGACCTGTCCCGCGCGCTGGCCGGGCCACAGGCCACGATGATGCTGGGCGACCTGGGCGCGCGGGTGATCAAGGTCGAGGCGCCCGGGCGCGGCGACGACACCCGCGGCTGGGGTCCACCGTTCGTCGGCGGCGAGTCGACGTACTTCCTGTCGGCGAACCGGAACAAGGAGTCGATCGCGCTCGACCTGAAGGACGATGCCGACCGGGACGTGCTGCTCCGGATGGTCGACCGGGCCGACGTCCTGGTGGAGAACTTCCGGACCGGGGTGCTCGAGCGGCTCGGTCTCGGCATCGACGAGCTCCGGGCCCGCAACCCGCGCCTGATCGTGCTCTCGATCACCGGCTTCGGCCACGACGGGCCGGAAGGCGGGCGCGCCGGGTACGACCAGATCGCGCAGGGCGAGGCCGGGTTGATGTCACTGACGGGTTCGGGACCGGACGATCCGCAGCGGGTCGGCGT
Source organism: Kribbella sp. NPDC002412 (assembly GCF_053592935.1). Lineage (NCBI taxonomy): Bacteria > Bacillati > Actinomycetota > Actinomycetes > Propionibacteriales > Kribbellaceae > Kribbella > Kribbella sp. NPDC002412. The sequence continues at coordinate 19,774 of NZ_JBSFBL010000073.1, read as the reverse complement.
ACCGATCGGCGACCTGCTGGCCGGGATGTACGGCGCGTACGGCGTGCTGGCCGCACTGCACGAGCGGTCGGCGACCGGTCTGGGCAGCGTGGTGCGTACGTCGTTGCTGGCGGCAATCGTCGGCGTGCATGCGTTCCAAGGCACGCGATACACCGTCGCCGGCGAGGTCGGGCTGGCTCAGGGCAACCACCATCCGTCGATCGCGCCGTACGGGCTGTTCCACTGTGTGGACGGCGCCGTCCAGATCGCGGTCGGGAGTGAGGGCCTGTGGCAACGGTTCGTCGACGCCTTCAGCCTGGACGTCACGGGGTTGGCGACCAACGCCGACCGGGTCGCGCATCGGGACCGGTTGATCGAGGTGGTGGAGGCCGCGTTCGCGGAGCTGACCGGCGCTGAGCTGCTGGCCAAGCTTGCGGACGCAGGGGTCCCGGCGGGACGAGTGCGCACGCTCGACGAGGTCTACGCGTGGGACCAGACCGCCAGTCAAGGACTGCTGGTCGACGTCGAGCACTCGACTCTCGGATCGCTCCGGCTGCCCGGTCCGCCGCTGCGGTTCTTCAGCGCAGCTGACGAGACGACGCCCCGCGGCCATCGGCCGCCGCCCACGCTCGACGAGCACGGCGCCGCGATCCGGAAGTGGTTGGAGGCATGAGCACCGCCCAGGACCTGATCGACGCGGTCCTCGATTCCGGTTCGTTCACCTCCTGGGATCAACCGGCCGCCACCGACCCCAGCTACGCTGAGCAGCTGCGGAAGGCCACTGAGCGAGCCGGCACCGACGAGGCCGTGCTCACCGGACGCGGTCTCGTGCAAGGTCGCCCGGTCGCGGTGCTGGTGAGCGAGTTCGCCTTCCTGGCCGGTTCGATCGGCCGGGTCGCCGCCGAGCGCATCACCTCCGCCGTACGGCGAGCCACCGCGGAACGACTGCCGATCGTCGCCTCCACGGCTTCGGGCGGGACCCGCATGCAGGAAGGCGCTCCGGCGTTCCTCCAGATGATCACCATCTCGAAGGCGCTGATGGCCCACAAAGCGGCCGGACTCCCCTACCTCGTCCACCTCCGGAACCCGACGACCGGCGGCGTGTTCGCGTCCTGGGGATCTCTGGGGCACGTCACGGTCGCCGAGCCGGGCGCGCTGGTCGGGTTCCTCGGGCCGAAGGTCTACGAGGCGCTGCACGGGGAGCCGTTCCCCTCGGGTGTCCAGACCGCCGAGAATCTCGCGGCGCACGGCGTCATCGATGGTGTCGTCGAGGCGGCCGACCTCCCGTTCCTCCTCGACCGCGCGCTCGGCGTCCTCGTCGATCCCCCGGTCGCTCCGAGGCTTCCCCGCCGTACGGGCGTGGCAGGACAAGCCGACGCCTGGGACTCGGTACGGCGGACTCGTGCGGCCGACCGTCCCGGCGTACGAGACCTGCTGCGGTACGGCGCCACCGGAACAGTCCGCCTGACCGAGTCGGACGCGAGTGTGCTGGTCGCGCTGACGCGGTTGGACGGGCAACCGTGCGTGCTGGTCGGCCAGGACCGCTCGCAGGTGAAGCCGATGGGACCGGCCGCGCTGCGACAGGCGCGACGTGGGATGAACCTCGCGCAGGCACTGGGCCTACCGCTCGTCACCGTCATCGACACGCCTGGCGCGGAGCTCTCCGCCGCCGCGGAGGAGGGCGGCCTGGCCGGTGAAATCGCGCAGTGCATCGCGACGATGGCGACGCTGACCGTCCCGACGTTGTCCGTGCTGCTCGGCCAAGGCACCGGTGGCGGTGCGCTCGCGTTGCTCCCGGCAACCACCGTCCTCGCCGCCGAGCACGCCTGGCTCTCGCCACTTCCACCGGAGGGAGCGAGCGCGATCATGTTCCGCGACACCGCGCACGCTCCCCAGATGGCCGCATCACAACGCATCACCGCCGCGGCCCTCGAGACCGTCGGGGCCGTACACCACGTCATCCCCGAGCCCGACAACCCTGAGTCCTTCTGCCAGGCCGTTGCGGCCGAATGCGCAGCCCACCTCAGTGGACTACCCGGCCGAGGCGTGCCAGCGGGGACAGGCTGAGGGTCAGCGGAGACAGGAAGAGGCCGACGATCGTGGCGATGAGCGCTGCTCGGACACCGAAGGCGCCGGCTGCTGCGCCGCCGAGCAGGGCGCCGACCGGGGTCAGGCCCATGCCGAGGAAGTTGATGGTGGCCACCACCCGGCCCTGCACCGCGTCCGGGGTAATGGCTTGGCGGATCGCCATGATGGCCACGTCGACGGTTTGGCTGAAGACGCCGTACAGGAAGTTGATGGTGACGAGGGCAGCGACCGTGACCGTGCTCGAGCCGTGCAGCGCGGTGGTCGAGAGCATCACCAGGTCGGAGATCAGGGCGGCGAAGACGACGACGCGGCCGTAACCGAACCAGCGGGGCATCCGGCTGGAGAGCAGCGACCCGGCCAGCGCGCCCGGACCGAAGGCGGCGAGGACGAGCCCCATGGCCGCGCCCGGCAACTCCAGCGAGCGGGACAGGAACAGGATGTACACCGTCATCAGGGCGGTGAAGAAGAACTGGTAGACGCAGGTCGCCATCGCGATCGCCCGCAGCGAGCCGTCGGTGACCACCAGCTTCAGGCCGTCCCGGATGCCGCCGGACGGGGCGACCGGCGTGGCGTCCGGGAGCCGCCAGATCGACACCACCGAGATCAGGAAGCCGAACGCGCTCGCCAGTACCGCGAAAGGCGCGGTGAGCAACGACACCAGCCCACCGCCGATCGCCGGCCCGGAGATCTGCGCGGCCGACTTGCTGCCCTCCAGAATGCTGTTGCCCTGGGCAAGTTGATCCCGGCGGACCAGGCGGGTGAACGACGCCTGGCACGCGACGTCGAAGCACACGCTGAACACGCCGCTGACGAACGCGACGACGTACAGGAACGGCAGCCCGAGCGTCCACGCGATCGGGACGAGCCCGAGCAGGACGGCCCGGCCGAGGTCGGCGTACACCATCATCCGGCGCGCTCGCCAACGGTCGACCAGGACGCCGACGGACAGGGAGACCAGCAGGATCGGCACCTGCTGCGCGGCCCGCAGGCCACCGAGCTGAGCCGCACTGGCGCCGAGCGACACGACTGCAACCAACGGCAGCGTCACCTGACTGGCGTGTACGGCGAACAACGAGGCGCTCTGGCCGATCCAGAGCTTGCGAAAGTCGGCTTCCGCCCACAAAGACGGCACAAGGATTCCTTCGAGTCAGCCCGAATCCGGGCAGGAGAAACCGTGCCACCTCCACCGGGCAGCACGCGATGACAGTTGCGTCAGCGCGTGCCGGGGCGACCGACCATCACCAACTCCTCGAACCCTCGACTCCCCCGCACCCTAGCCACCACACTCCCGGCGCGGCCACCGGATTTGTCAACAACGCGCGCCACGGGGCGGCACGACGCCGTCGGCGAAGTGGCTGTCGATCTTGGCGCGAGCGCAGGCGTTGACCATGTAGAGCGTGTACCCCGAGCCGTCGTGGTAGGTGCTCAGACCGGGGACGTTGGGTCCGCCGCGCATGTCCCAGGTGACGATGTCCATCTGCTGCCGCAACCCGGCGAAGGCGACCACATCGGACGGCAGGCCGACGGACCTGGGTCCGAGGTGAGTGGCCGGCCGGTCGGTTAGGTTCGTCGGGTGACGGAGTCCGCGCTGACCCGGCGACAGCTGATCGCCGCCGACTGCCTCGTCGCTGTCGTGTACGCCTTCACGGCTCCGTCGGACGCTCCTTGGTGGTCCCTAGTCCTGACCGCGGCGCTCGCTGTGCCGGTCGCCGTCCGGCGGATCTGGCCGCTGCCGACGCTGGCCGCCGTACTCGTCCTGTCCGCCGCCGCGATCGCCACCCAGACCCTGCGCGACCCGCTTCTCGCCGCCTGCTACGTCCTGTACGTCGTCGGCCTGACCTACGCGCCACCGAGGCCGCCGGCCACCAGGCGCCTGGTCAGCGCGGGCGGCGGAACCGCGTTCGTGGTCCTCGTCCTCGCCCTGGTCGGCGGCTCGCCGCAGGGTTCGACGAGTGTCGTCCTGGTGCTGACCGGCGTGGCCGGCATGTACGGCGCCTGGACGCTTGGCCGCGTGGTCCGGGATCGGCGCGCCGCGGCGGTACGGGCGGCCCAGGCGCTCGCCGAGCAGGCCGTCTCGGACGAGCGGTTGCGGATCGCCCGCGAGCTGCACGACATCGTCGCCCACAGCATGGGCCTGATCGCGGTCAAGGCGGGCGTCGCCAACCACGTCCTGCACGTGAAGCCCGACGAGGTCTCCGACGCACTGTCCGTCATCGAAACCACGAGTCGCGACGCGCTGGTCGAACTACGCCACATGCTCAGCATCCTGCGTACGACGGACGAGCCGCCACCGGCCGGGCTGTCAGCACTCCCAGAGCTGATCGCCCGGGTGGAGTCCACCGGGGTCCAGGTCGAGCTCGTCGTCGAGGTGACCGAGCCGCTCCCGGAGGCGGTCGAGCTGACGGTTCATCGCATCGTCCAGGAGTGCTTGACCAACGTCACCCGGCACTCCCGGGCAAGTCGTTGCCGGGTGCACGTTTCCGGTGCCGCGTCCGCCGTACGGCTCGAAGTGACCGATGACGGCGTGGGCGGGCCGGTGACGGAAGGTCATGGGCTGATCGGGATCCGGGAGCGGGTGAGCATGTACGACGGGACGTTCCGGGCCGGGCCGCGATCACCGAGCGGCTTCGAGGTCGTCGTACACCTGCCGATCGGAGTGCGCACGTGAGTGACATCCGCGTCCTGGTGGCGGACGACCAGGCGTTGTTGCGCGGTAGCTTCCGGGTGCTGATCGACACCACGCCGGGGCTCGTCACGGTCGGCGAGGCCGCGGACGGCGTGGAGGCGGTCGAGCTCGCCCGGCGGGAGCGGCCGGACGTCGTCCTGATGGATGTCCGGATGCCGCGGCTCGACGGGATCGAGGCGACTCGGCAACTCTGCGGCGTCGACGCCGGGGTGCGGGTGCTGATCCTGACGATGTTCGACCTGGACGACTCCGTGTACGCCGCCCTGCGTGCCGGCGCGAGCGGTTTCCTGCTGAAGGACGTGCCGCCGGCGGAGTTGCTGCAGGCAATCAAAGTCGTGGCGGCCGGCGAGGGGCTGCTCGCGCCGTCCATCACGCGCCGGCTGATCGCCGAGTTCGCCCGCCTGGCCGAGCCCGGCCAGTCACCGCTGCACGGGCTCGACGGCGTGACCGAGCGGGAACGCGAGGTGCTGTCGCTGATCGCCCGCGGCCTGTCCAACAAGGAGATCTGCGACCACCTGCACGTCGGCCACGGCACCGTGAAGACCCACATCGGCCACCTGCTCGCCAAACTTCACGCCCGCGACCGCGCCCAACTCGTCATCGCCGCCTACGAGTCGGGCCTGGTCCAACCGCGACGACGATAGCGGCCGGCAGATCGGGCCGCCGGCCGCTGTCGAAGGTCATTCGCCGGTCGGCAGGTCGCGGTCGCGGCGCCAGGAGAAGTTCACCGGGTTGGTGAACGTTCCGGGCACCTTGCCGAGCCCCTTGATCACGGTGGCGCCGTGCCCGACGGCGTACAGGTACCCGTTGCCGGTGTCCTTGTCGATGCCGAGCAGCAGCGTGCCGGTGCTGCCGCAGCGCGCCGTCACCAGTGACTCGAACCCCTGCCAGGTGGAGCTCCGGACCTTCTTCACCACCGGCTTCATCGGCGCCGCGGTCGGGATCCGGACCGTGTAGAGCCCACCGCTGCCGGTGTTCATCAGGAACGTGTCGTAGGTCTTGGTCTGGCTGATCAGCGCCATCGCCTTCACCGGCGCGAACCCGGTCGCCGTTCCGCTGGACCGCCAGATCGGCACCCCGGCGTTACTCGTGACATTCCACCGGTGCAGTGTCCCGTCGGTCCGGAGTCCGTAAGCGGTCCGGCGCTGCGTCGTCGACGACGTCAGGACAGTGGACAGGTCGAGCCCCTTGAACGCTCCCCAGCCACCCCCGATCCGATCCATGGATCCGAAGGGCCCGCTGCCGTCAGACTCCATCATGTACCCGTGCTCGTACAGCACGGTCCCCAAGGTGACCACGCCGAAGTGGGTGGTCCCAGGCAGTTCCGCGTGCAGCCCGTACTCCCAGCTGCTGCTGAGCCGGGCCTGGCCGTCCGGATAGAGGCCCCGGGCAACGACCCGGTTCTCGGTCCGGGTGATCGGCGCGGTCGCCCGGAAGCCCTGGATCCAGTGGTCCCCGCCGGCCGTCACCGCCCCTGCTTTGACCTCACAGGCAGCTGCGGCCCCCGCCGTACTGCCCTGCGCGGTGGATGGCGCCGCGGCGACCAGCAAGCCGGCCGTCATGATCGTCGCCGCCATCGTTCCCCTGATGCCGTCATACCGTTTCATGTCTCACCCCCGGTAGAAGTGCACTACCCGAAGGGATGCACGGCGCCTGCCGAAAGTTGCCTTGCGTCTTGATAGTTAGGCGGCTAAGTTTTGTGATTAGCCGACTAACTACATGAAGGGTACGGCAATGGACCTGGGGTTGCGGGATGTGGCGGTGCTGGTGACGGGCGGGTCGTCCGGGATCGGACGGGCGGCGGCGATCGGGTACGGACGGGAGGGCGCGCGGGTCGCGATCACGTACAACGCGCGCAAGGACGCGGCCGAGGCGGTGGCCGAGGAGATCGAAGCGGCCGGCGGTACGGCGTACGTCGTACCAATGGATCTGAACGAGCCGGACACCATCGCCGCCGCGGTGGCGGCGACCGTCAAGCAGTGGGACGGGCTGGATGTGGTGGTGGGGAACGCGGTCAACTGGGGCAACGCGGGGTTCCACGACCGGCCGGTGAAGATCGAGGACGGTCCGGCCGACTGGTGGGTGCCGGTGATGCGGGGGAACCTCGAGGGCAACTACCACCTCGTGCAGCAAGTGGCGCCGGCGCTGCGACGTTCGGAGCACGGTCGGTTGGTGCTGATCTCGACTGATCTCGCCGAGCGCGGTCTGCCCGGCTCCTGGCCGTACTCCGCCGCGAAGGCCGGGCTGCACGGCCTGGTCGCGAGTCTTCAGCACGACCTGGGCCAGGATGGCGTTCTGGTCAACGTGGTGATGCCCGGGATCACGCTGGAGAACGGCGAGCACCGAGTGATCCCGAAGCCCGCGCTCGAGCAGATCGCGGCCACGTTCAGCGCCCGCAAACTGCCGGAAACCAGTGACCTCGCCGACGCGATCCTGTTCCTCACCTCACCGCGGACGACCGCGATTCAGGGCGAGATCCTCCGCGTCACCGGCGGCAGCCTGATCCCGAACTAACGAATCCTGACGGCGGCGGCCGCGCTTCTCCGGACGTTGCGGCCGTCGCTCACCTCGACCCGGTAGGCGACCGACTGGCCGCTGGTCAGGCCGCTGTCGCTGAACGTCGTCACGACCGGTTTGGTCCACGAGTACGACGTACGCTTCCAGCTGCCCACCTTCGTCTTGCCCCGGTACAGCGTGTAGGTCAGCGAGATGTTGTCCAGGTCCAGCACGGTCGGGAAGCTGACCGTCGCCCGGTGGACCCGGGTGCTGGACACCTTCGGCGCCGCCGGCAACCCCGGTCGGGCGCCGCCGGGAGCGTTGGTGAAGCGAGTCAGCCCCTGCTGGCGTACGCCGTTCACCTGGGTGAAGTCGCCGCCGGCCCAGATGTCGTCGCCGCCGGATGCGAACGCCAGCGGCCCCACCTCGGTGCTGCCGCCCGCGTCGGTGTTCGGGAACCACGGGCCGAGCTTGCCGGTGATCCCGCTGTAGACCAGCAGGTGGTGCATGCCGGTCTTGTCCGGGAAGCCGCCGTCGCGGCTGCAGTCGTGGGCGTGCGAGCCCTTGTAGACCCAGTTCCCGATCGCCTTGACCGCCTCGGTCGCGCCCAGACACTTGCTCTGCCACAGCAGCTTGCCGGTCGACGCATCAGCCGCGAGCACACCGTCGTAGCAGCCGATACCGCTGCCGGCGTTCGCGACGAAGACCTTGTTGCCGAGGACGTCGATGTCCTTGACCCGGCTGTCGCAGTCGACCGTCTTCGCCGGGATCGCCGCGGCGGCCGGCATCGAGTAGGCGGCGCCGGTGGTGGTGTTCAGCATCGCCAGCGCGTGGTGCGGCTCGCCCTGCAGGGTCACGAACCCGCCGCCGACGAACACCCGCTTCCCGTCCGCCGAGAGCTCGATCGCGTGCACGTCGTCGTCGGCGTCCGGGTTCCAGGACGTCAGGATCCCGGTCTTCAGGCTGATCGCGGCCAGCCGGTTCCGGACCACGTTGTCCACCCGGCCGAACGCGCCGCCCACGTAGACGGTGTTGCCCCTGATCGCCAGCGCCGCGACCCGGTAGTTGACCGCCGGGTCCCAGCCGCCGACGAGCTCGCCGGTCGCCACGCTGAACAACGCGACCCGCTTGCGGGACACGCCGTTGACCGTGGTGAAGTCGCCGCCGATCACGACCCACTTGCCGTCCGGGCTCGTCGCGATGCTCCAGACCGGGCCGTTCAGCCTCGGCGCGAACCGGGTCGGCACACCGGTGCTGCGGTTGAAGGCGGCGATGTAGGTCCGGGCCGCGTCGCCCTGCCCAAGCGCCTTGCCGGGCTGCCGGATCCGGGTGAAAAGGCCACCGGCGTACACAGTGTTCCCGGCGACGGCGAGCGCGTTCACGCTGGCGTTGGTCTGCCAGGTCGGCCGGCTGACCGCCGAAACGGCCGAGGCGAACCCCGGCGCCGCGGCCTCCACCGGCCGGCCGGACGGAATCAGCGCCGCAGCGATCACAGCCGCGGCGGTGACCACCGCCAGAAGAGCCTTCTTCATCAACAATCCCCCGTGCCCCGAACCCGACCTGTGACGTTGTGCCACCACACGATAACTGTCAGCTCAGCCCGAGGCGAAAACGCACCCGCGGCGCGCGCTCGCCGTACCAGGACGGTGACACTTGTACCGTGGGCACAGGACCCTGGAGAAGGAGCGTCGCGATGGCCCGGGCACTGATTGTGGTTGACGTGCAGAACGACTTCTGCGAGGGCGGGAGTCTGGCCGTCAAGGGTGGTGCGGACGTGGCGTTCCGGATCGGGGAGCTGCTGCACAAGTGGTACGAGGCCGACCCGGGTGACAAGCAGTACGAGTACGTCGTGGCGACCCGGGACCACCACATCGACCCGGGCGACCACTTCTCCGAGAGCCCTGACTACGTCGACTCCTGGCCGCGGCACTGCGTCGCCGGCACCGACGGCGTCAGCTTCCACCCGAACATGGACCCCCAGCCGTTCGACGCGATCTTCGACAAGGGCGAGTACGCCGCCGCCTACTCGGGCTTCGAGGGCAAGTCGCACGGCGACGGCCGGGCGCTGGCCGACTGGCTGCGGGAGAAGGGCGTCACCGACGTCGACGTCTGCGGGCTCGCCACCGACTACTGCGTCCGCGCGACCGCACTCGACGCCAAGCAGGCAGGCTTCAGTACGACGGTCTTGACCCGGCTGACCGCGGGAGTCGCCCCGGCGACGACCGAGCAGGCTCTGACCGAGCTCAGCGCCGCCGGGGTCAAGCTCACCTGACCGGCGCCCCGAGCCGAGCGGGATCCGAGGGCCCACCACGCCAGGAACTGCGCGATCGTGAAGAACAGCACCAGCACCGGCGCCAGCTGCTTGATCCCCTCGGCCATCAGCCGCGGCACGTCCGCCGCCTTCTCGATCGCCTTCACGGTCACGCCGTACGCGATGCCGACCAGGCCGAAGAGCATGGCGACGACCATCGCGATGCCGTCCAGGAACGGGGACTCGACGATGCTGCCGTTCTCGCCGCGCAGCGGTGAGTCTGCGGCACCAGTACGGCGACAATCGCGGCGGCCGCGAGCTCGGGGTCGGGATCGGGCTGGCGTCGTACCCGGACGCGATCGCGGTGTACGCGACCACAATGCTGCACGACGCGCGCGCCGAGCAGATCGCTCGCGATCTCGAGCCGCGATCCGCCTAGCCGCTCGCCGCGGACTCAGTGGGCTGCGGCTTCTGCGAGTGGCTCACCTGACCCGTCAGGCCAACCCCTGGTCGTGGATCAGCAGCGCCGAGCTTGGTCAGGGGTTGATGTCGATGGGAGCGCCGCCCGAGACCAGTGACCAGTCGCCGGTGTGGAAGGCGGACGGGTCGACGGCGCCGGTGGCGGTCACGTAGTCGATCATCAACTGCCGGATCTCGACCTGGCGGTTGTAGACGACCGGGGCGGTCTTGATGTGGGGGAAGTTGCCGCTGCCGGACTGGCGGTAGTTGTTCACGGCCACCACGAACTGCTGGTCCGCCGCCACCGGGACCCCGCCGTACGCGAGGTCGGTGATCCGCGAGCCGACCGGCTTCGCGATGTCGATCGCGTAGCTGAGCGGCTTCGTCAGTCCGCCGAGGATGTCGTAGTTGTAGTCCGGCGTGCCGTTCGGCGCGGTCGGCGTCGGCGCATTGGTGATCTGGTCGGACGTGAACGGCCCGCTCCCGGTGACCTGCTTGAAGTACTGCGCGGAGAACTCCAGGTACTCGCGGAGCTGCGCCCCCGTCATCGTCACCGCGAGCAGCGTGTTGTCGAAGACGTACAGCCCGGCCACGTCCCGGATCGACACGTCACCCGCCGGGATCGCGGCCGCCCGGTTGAACGGCGCCGCGATCGCGAGCACCGGCAGCGCGGCCTCCGGGGTTCCGGCCAGCGCCTTCGCGACCGCGTCGGCCTGGATGAAGTTGACGAAGTCGAGCGCGGCGGTGTCCTCCCACGGCGCGGTCGCCGCGGACATCGCCGCCGTGCAGGTGCCGATCTTCGAGTTCACGTACTCGATCACCGTGTCGTGGTTCTGCTGCAGCACGGCGACCACGTTCGGGTCGGCGTCGACGGTGTTCGCGTTCAGCACCTGGGCGTGCCGGCCGACGACCTTCCACCGGCCGCGCTCTTTGCGCAGGTCCAGGTCGATCAGCGACAACCGCATGCCCCACTTCAGCGGCTCGGTCAGCACCGCCTGCTCGCCGGTCTGCCTGTTCGTCACCAGCCGCTCGGGGATCTCCTGGTGCGCGTGCCCGACGAGTACGGCGTCGATGCCCGGGACTGTCTCGACCATCAGGGCGGACGCGTTCTCGGGGACCGGCAGCGCGTCGCCGTACGACGAGGACAGGTCCATCCCGGAGTGGACGGACACGATCACCACGTCGGCGCCGGCCTCGCGGATCCGCGGGACCCACACCTTCGCGAGCTCGACGACGCCGCCGAACTTGATCTTGTTCTCGACCACGGCCTTGTCCCAGATCGCGATCCCGGGGTTGGTCAGGCCGAGGATGCCGACGGTGATCGGCTGCTCGCCCGGCACGTGGACCCGCTTCAGCACGTACGGCGGGAAGACGGGCAGGCCGGTCGTCCAGTCCTGGGCGTTCGCGCCGAGCAGCGGGAAGTCGAGCTGCTGCTGGAACTTCCGCAGCACGTCGAGGCCGTAGTTGAACTCATGGTTGCCCAAGGCAGCGGCGTCGTACCCGATCTCGTTCATCGCGGCCGCCATCGGGTGCAGATGGCCCCCGGTGATGGGTTCGATCCTGGCGAAGTAGTACGCCAGCGGGGTGCCCTGGATGGTGTCGCCGGCGTCCAGCAGCAGCGGTCGCGGGGCGCGCGGGTCGGCGGCGATCCGGTCCCGGACCGCGGTGACCAGGGTGGACACCTTCGCCAGCCCGATGTCGTTGTGCGCGGAGTCGTCGTACTCGGTGTTCTTGAAGTAGTCCCAGTTGAAGACGTTGCCGTGCAGGTCGGTGGTGCCCATCACGGTCAGCCGGACCGTCTCGCCAGTCATGCATCCGCCTCACGAGTCGCTCACGCCGGGGTCGCCGGCCTGGACCGCAAACGATACGGCCGACACGCCCCACCCCGATGCCGGGTTGGCCCCGCATGCACGAGAAGATGCCCGTCATGACCGTGCTCATGGCGCGCCTCCGGCGCGACGGGTCACGGGGCTTGAACTCCCGCCCTTCCCTCGTCGCTCCAGTCGCTTCGCTCCCTCCGCTCCTCAGTCCAGGCCGGGAGGCCCCGTGACCGGGCCGCCCGGCAAGTTGCTGCCGTTGGTTGCCGCCCTCCTCTGCGGTGCCGTTCTCGCCCAGGCCGCCGAACCGGCCGACCACTCCGTCACCAGTGCAGCGCCTGTGGTCCAGGCGTCAGCCCATGCGCCGTTGACGATTCACGTCGTACGCCAACCGGCGCCGGTGCCCCGGAAGAAGCAGCAGCCGACACGCCAACGGCGTACGTCGACAACGGCCACGCCGGACGACTGGAACCTGACCAAGCACGGCAAGGTCCTGTACCTGACCTTCGACGACGGGCCGCAGAAGGAGTGGACGCCGAAGGTCCTGCAGGTGCTGGCGAAACACCGGGCCAAGGCAACGTTCTTCGTGCTCGGCCGTGAGGCGGCGGCGCATCCCGACCTGCTCGCGCTGACCCGGGCGGCCGGTCACCGGATCGGCAACCACACCTGGGACCACCCCATGCTGACCAAGCTGCCGGCGGAGAAGATGCGGCAGGAGATCCTGACCGGGGTGAAGTCGAAGTGCTTCCGGCCGCCGTTCCGGGACACGAACGCGCACGTCGAGGCGGTCGCCGCGTCGAACCACCAGCGCCAGGTGCTGTGGGACGTCGACACCCTCGACTGGTCCAAGCCCGGTACGGCGAAGATCGAGCGAGCGATCCTGCAGGGCGCCCGGCCCGGCGCGATCATCCTGATGCACGACGGCGGCGGCGACCGCTCCGAGACCGTCGCCGCGCTCGACCGCGCGCTCACTCAGCTGACTCGCCAGGGCTACACCTACCGCGCCCTCCCCTGCTAACGAACAAACCTGGCCTACTCTGCGTCACAGTCGGGACGGAGCCGCTACCTCACGACCGGCGGACTGCCGGACCGTGACCCAAGGAGCTCGCCGATGCAGAAGAACCGAACCCTGATCGCTGTGGTGGCAGCTGTTGCGCTGGCTGCCGTGGCCACGGGCGGCGCGGTCGCCTACCGCCAGGGTCCTCGCGCCGACGCCGAGGCTGACGCCAAGCCGCTCGGCGGCCTGCCGACCCCGGCCGGTCCGACCACGCCGACCCCGAGCGCGTCCACGCCGAGCCGCACGCCGAGCACGTCGACGGTCGCCGTGAAGCCGACGCCGAAGCCCTCGGGAAGCGTCAAGACGGCTGTGGTTCTCGAGAAGCTGCCCACCGGCCGAGTGCCGCAGATCCCGTACCTGACCGGACGGACGATCCGCGGTGGGGCCGGTGGGGACGTCAAGGTTCCCGGCTCCCAGGACATCCACGCGATCGCCCGGCTGCGGCAGTCGGTGCTGGCGGTGGTGAGCGCGGGCGACAACACGACCGAGATGCTGACGCTCGGCTCGGACGGCGCGATCGTCCGGCGGACGCCCAACGTCACCGGCATCGTCACCACCGAGGACGGATCGGCCGCGGCGTACAACACCACCCTGACGTCCGACCTCGGCGAGGACGAGGCTGGCACCACTGTCTACGCGGAGCAGGACACGGTCCAGAAGGTCACCGTGCCGGGGGTTTGGCACGCGACCCTGCTCGGCTACGTGAAGGGCAAGGTCTACTTCCAGGCCTCGGGCACGCAGGACGGCAAGACCTGGACGCTGTACGAATGGACTCCGGGCGCCGGGAAGGCGACAGCGCTCAAGACCGTGCCGAAGCCGACCGCGGTGTCCGGCGACGGTACGGCGGCCGCCTCGCTGACCGCCTTGAACGACCAGCACAGCTGCACGAGCGTCCTGTCGATCGCGAGCGGCAAGCGGCTGTGGCGCACCTGTGAGTACCAGGTCGACAGCTTCACGCAGGACGGCTCCACCGCGATCGCGGGCCCCATCTACCGCGACGGGTACGGCGACGGCATGGCAGCCGCCCTGGACGCGAAGACCGGCCGGCTGCTGCACGAGTGGTCCGGCGTCTTCCTGCAGACGGTCGCCGAGGACGACCAGCACCTGCTGATCCGCGCCGACACCGGCCAGGAGACGCGGGCCGCAATCATCCGCTGCACCATCTCCACCGGCGCCTGCGAACTCGCCACCCCGCTCGCCAAGGGCAACATCATGATCGGCAGCTAACGAGAACCCGGCCAATCCATCCGAGGGTCAGGCGGGCTGTCAGGTGACGACGCCGGCGCGGCCGCCGGAGAAGTGCTTGAGGGCCTGGTCGATGACGTGGATCGGTTGGTCGAGGGCGTTGACCAGGAACAGCCCGGTGGGGCGGAGCAACGGGTTGGGCTTCACGACGGTCCTGACGGCGGGCTGGTCCAGACCGCGGACGCCCGCCGTGGTGGCGCCGATGCCCGGAGCGAGCTGGAGCTCGAGCGCGTACTGCCCGAAGAGTTTCACCTGCCGGAACCCCTGGACGGTCTGCCACGGCAACACCACCGGGTACGCCGCCCCTTCACACGCCAACTCGAGCGCCTTGGGCGACATCCGCATCGCGATCGGCTGTACGTCGTTGGCGTCGTACCACCGCTGCCGCTCCCCGTCGAGCCGGAAGAACAGCACTGTGCTCAGCACCAGCGGCGCCATCGCCACGATCAGCAACAACGCAAACGGCCACAGCCCAGCGCCGCGAAACGCGACAAGCGCGTACAGCGCCGCCAAAATCCCCACCACACCCAGCGCCAGCGTCACCCACGCACCCCGCCGCTGCACCTTCCGCACATGCACCCGCCGCCCCCGCACCGCCTCCCGATCGATGCCCACCACAAACACCCCGTCCTCACTCACCCCCCAAGACTCCCACAGGCACCCCAGCCGCGGGTCACGTGTTGCGGCGGCCGGCCCAGGTCCAGGCGTAGACGCCGTCGTCAACTGCGGTGCCGCCTTCGCCTAGTTCGAGGGGGCGGAAGGTGTCGACCATGACTGCAAGTTCCTCGAAGCGTTCGGCGCCGAGGGAGGCTTCGATGGCTGACGGCTGGGGGCCGTGGGCGTAGCCACCCGGGTGCAGGGAGATGGAGCCGAGGCCGATGCCGGAGCCCTTGCGGGCCTCGTAGTCGCCGCCGCAGTAGAACATCACCTCGTCGGAGTCGACGTTCGAATGGTAGTACGGCACCGGGACGGACAGCGGGTGGTAGTCCACCTTGCGCGGCACGAAGTTGCAGACGACGAAGTTGTGGCCCTCGAACACCTGGTGCACCGGCGGCGGCTGGTGGATGCGCCCGGTGATCGGCTCGTAGTCGCTCACGTTGAACGTGTACGGGTACAGGCACCCGTCCCACCCGACCACGTCGAACGGATGCGTCGCGTACACCATCCGCGACCCGACGATCCCGCCCGGCCCGTTGCCGCGGTGCTTCACCAGCACCTCGACGTCATTGCCCTCCACAACCAACGGCTCGGCCGCCGCGTGCAGGTCCCGCTCACAGTACGGCGAGTGCTCGAGGAACTGCCCGTACCGGGACAGGTACCGCTTCGGCGGCGCGATGTGCGAGTTCGCCTCGATGCAGTACGCGTGCACGCCGTCCACCCCGGGCAGCCAGCGGTGCGTGGTCGCCCGCGGAATGATCACGTAGTCGCCCTGGACCGCGTTCAGCACGCCGAACACCGTCTCCACGGTCGCCGACCCCTTCTCGACGTACACGCACTCGTCGCCGATCGCGTTGCGGTAGTACGGCGACGGCTGCTCGGCGACGACGTACGAGATCCGGACGTCACCGTTGCCGAGCACCAGCCGCCGGTCCTCGACCGCGTTGCTCTTCGACGTGTCCGTGAAGAGGTCGTGCAGCTTCAGGTGCCGCGGGGTGAGCGGGTGGTTGGCGACGGTGGCGAGGTCGGGCAGCTCCCACACCTGCGAGTCGACGATCGCGGACGGCACGCCGGCGTGGTACAGCAGCGACGAGTCCGACGAGAACCCCTCCTCCCCCATCAGCTCCTCGTAGTACAACCCGCCGTCCGGTTTCCGGAACTGGGTGTGCCGCTTCGGTGGAATCTCCCCGACCTGCCGGTAGAACGCCATCTCACTGACTCCAGGTGTACGATAGTCGAACGCATGCGTCCGCTTACCGAAAGCATCCGTTAGGCTCGGACCCATGTCAACCGTCCCTGCCCTGTTCCGGCACCTGGTCGACGACGCCTCCGTGTTCCCGCCCGGGAACCTGCCGCTGGCCGAGGCGGTCGCCGCGCACCGGGCGCACCGCCAGTCCGCGTACGCCGACCTGGTCGGGCCGTTCGTGTGCGCCGACGAGGACCTGATGAAGGTCGCCGCCGAGGCCGCCCGCACCGGGCCGGACCCGCTCGAGATCACGGTCGTGATCACCGGCGGCGCCGGCGGCATCGAACCCGCGGTCCGGTACGGCGACCGCTCCGCCGACATCGACGTGAAAGCGGTCGAGGTGCGGCTGCGGAACGAGGACGACCTGTCCCGCAACGCACTCCGTGTCGTGCGCGCCTGCGACGACTGCCTGGACGAGGAGAACGCGTTCGTCGAGGTCGGCCTGGACGGCGCCTGGGAGCGCGCCCTGGACGTCGTCGCCGACGCCGGGTACGCCGCCAAGCTGCGCACCGGCGGGCTCGACGCCGCGCTGTTCCCGTCCGAAGGCCAGGTCGCGGCGTTCATCACCGCCTGCCTGGACCGTGAGGTCGCGTTCAAGTGCACGGCCGGCCTGCACAACGCCGTCCGGCACACCGCGGGCGACACCGGCTTCGAGCACCACGGATTCCTCAACGTGCTGCTCGCCACCCGTGCCTCGCTCGACGGCGCTTCGCAGGACGAGCTGGCCGCCGTACTGGCCTCGCGCGACGGTGACGCGCTCGCTGCCCAAGCAGCTGAGCTGTCCGACGATCAGGCCGCAAGCACTCGCCGATGGTTCACCTCGTTCGGCTCCTGCAGCATCGAGGAACCCCGCCACGACCTGACCACACTCAAGCTGATGGAGGCTCAGTGACGGTACTGATGCCACGCCTCCGGCGCGGCGGGTCATGGGGCTTTGACTCCCGGTCTTCCCTCGTCACTCCAGTCGCTTCGCTCCTTACGCTCCTCAGTCCAGACCGGGAGGCCCCATGACCTGGATCGACATCCCCGCGGACTCGCCGTTCGGGCCGGACAACCTGCCACTCGGGGTGTTCCGGCACGGCGACGAGGAGCCGCGGGTGGGCGCCGCGATCGGCGACCAGGTCATCGATCTCGCCCCGGTCGCGTCCGCGCAGATGCTGGACGGATCCCAGCTGTTCACGCGTCCGTCGCTGAACGACTTCCTCGCGCTCGGCCGCCCGGCCTGGCAGGCGACCCGGGAGTGGCTGCTCGACCTGGTCCGCAACGAGAACGACCGCGACGCGGTGGAGCCACACCTGATCCCGCAGTCCGCGGTGACGATGCAGCTGCCGTTCGAGGTCGGCGACTACGTCGACTTCTACGCCTCCGAGCACCACGCGACCAACCTCGGCCGGCTGTTCCGGCCGGACTCCGAACCGCTGCTCCCGAACTGGAAGCACCTCCCGGTCGGCTACCACGGCCGGTCCGGCACGATCGTTGCCAGCGGCACCGACATCGTCCGGCCGTCGGGTCAGCGGAAGACCCCGGACGCGGCCGCGCCGACGTTCGGCCCGTCCCAGCGCCTCGACATCGAGGTCGAGCTCGGCTACGTCGTCGGTACGCCGTCCACGCTCGGCAAGCCCGTCTCGGTCGAGGACTTCCGGGAGCACGTGTACGGCGTGGTGCTGGTGAACGACTGGTCGGCGCGGGACCTGCAGGCGTGGGAGTATGTCCCGCTCGGCCCGTTCCTGGGCAAGTCGTTCGCCACCTCGATCTCCCCGTGGGTGGTGTCACTCGACGCGCTCGCGGCGGCCGCCGTACCGCTGCCGCCACAGGATCCGCCGGTCCTCCCGTACCTGGCGGGCGCGAAGCTGGAGAACTACGACATCACCTTCGAGGTCCGGCTCAACGGACACCTGGTGAGCTCGCCGCAGTACAAGGAGACCTACTGGTCACCGGCCCAGATGCTCGCGCACATGACCGTCAACGGCGCCTCGGTCCGCACCGGCGACCTGTACGCGTCCGGCACGATCAGCGGCCCCGAGCCGGACCAGCGCGGCTCCTTCATCGAACTGACCTGGGGAGGCCGCGAACCCCTCACCCTCGACGGCGAGGAACACACCTTCCTCGAGGACGACGACCAGGTGACCATCACCGCCTGGGCCACCACCCCGGCCGGCCGCCTCGGCCTCGGCGAGGTCACCGGAACGATCAAACCCGCGTAATCCTGTTCATAACTGTTCGTTTCTCTTGACCTGCTAGCGGTTACGTGCGAACTTTCTCCGCATGAAACGTTCAGTGGGGCATGGGGTACTGGCTGTAGCGCTGGCTGCCGGTGTGCTGAGCGTGCCTGCGGGCGCGCACGCCGCCGGCGACCTGACGCTGCGGTCGAACGAGCTGACGGTCACCGTGGGAGCCGACTTCCCCCGAGTGATCAAGTACGTCGACAACGCGTCCGGCCAGGCGCTCGGCGGCCAACCGGAGACCATCTCGACAGTCACGATCGACGGTGTCGCGCGAACCGCGCACCTGACCGCGCCGCCCGCGGTCAGTGGCGGCACGGCGTCGTACAAACTGGCCTTCGACGCGCTTCCCGGCGTCGAGCTGGACGCGAGCCTGAGCGTGACCGGCCGGGTGACGACGTTCAAGGTCGACGCCGTGCGGGACACCGAGGCGTCGCGGGTGCACACGATCGACATCCCCGACCACGACCTGGTGTCCGTCGCCAGCACCGACACCGGCGCGACGACCGCGTTCACCACGCTCGATCCGGACTCGACCCGCACGGCGGACAAGATCACGCCGATCACGTCCGCGACGCCGGCCGAGCCGTCGGCGACCGGAGCGGCGTACGCATTCGTGAACACCAGCGGCCTCGCCGCGGGCATCGAGTCGAACTCGGTCTACGACAAGCCGTCCGGCCAGTCCGTCGACGACGGCGCCCGGTTCTGGCACCGCGCCCGGAAGGCCGCCGACGGCACGACCCGGGTCGGCGTCTGGAGCGGCCAGTGGACGTACCGCGCGGACATCTCGCCGTACACCGAGCCGCTCCCCTGGGCGAAGGTCGTGGTCACCCCCGACGCGAACAAGGACCAGACCGTCGACTGGCAGGACGGCGCGATCGCGTTCCGCTCGATCATGACCGAGCCGAAGGGCGGCGAGCAGGTCAAGGACCGCGTCGTCACGCACATCCCGTTCAACTTCGCCAGCCAGGCAACGCACCCGTTCCTGCGCACGCTGGACGACGTGAAGCGGATCTCGCTGGCCACCGACGGACTCGGCCAGATGGCACTGCTGAAGGGCTACGGCTCGGAGGGGCACGACTCCGCGCACCCGGACTACGGCGGCAACTACAACACCCGCGCCGGCGGCCTCGCCGACCTGAACACGCTGCTGAAGAAGGGCAAGTCCTGGAACGCCGCCTTCGGGGTGCACGTGAACGCGACCGAGTCGTATCCGGAGGCGAACGCCTTCAGCGAGGACCTGGTCGACAAGAACGCCAAGGGCTGGAACTGGCTGAACCAGAGCTACTACATCAAGCAGCGTCCTGACCTTGCCTCCGGCAACATCGTGAAGCGGTTCCAGCAGCTCCGCGACGAGACCGACACGAACCTGCAGGAGCTGTACATCGACGTGTACTACCAGTCCGGCTGGCTCGCCGACGGCCTGACCCGGCAGCTGGCCGGCCAGGGCTGGCAGATCGCGACCGAGTGGGCCGACCGGCTCGAGCGGACGTCGCTGTGGTCGCACTGGGCCAACGACCTCGACTACGGCGGCCCAGATCGAGTACCTGCTCCGCCGGGCGCTCGCCGAC
>NZ_JBSFBL010000072.1:0-30432 GCF_053592935.1 Kribbella sp. NPDC002412 | reverse complement strand
ACTCGGCGGCCAACCACCCACCAGCCGACTGTCACCAACCTCATGACCGAGTACATCTAGACCCGACCGGCCGAAAGCAGGGTGATACCCATCCGAAAGGTGGGTAACACCCTGCTTCTGCGTTTCGTCGGCAAACGTGGTGAATGTCTCGCGTTGTCAATAGGGGAAGGGTTTTCCGGCCTTCGACCTGTGGGCAGGGTCACGTCGACATCGTGAGACCAGTGTTCAACTGGACTGGTTTTTGGGCTTACTCTGAAAACACGCCCCCGCCGCCGGAGTCGATGGGCCAGCGGGTCACCTCCCCGCGCCTGAAACGCCACCTGAAACCCAGGGAGTGATCGTGCCGAAACTCGTCTACGACTTCGCCGAAGGCAACAAGGACATGAAGGAGCTGCTCGGCGGGAAGGGGGCGAACCTGGCCGAGATGACCAATCTGGGCCTTCCTGTGCCACCCGGTTTCACCATCACCACCGAAGCCTGCAAGGTCTACCTGGACACCGGAGCGGTCCCGCCGGAGCTGGCCGACGAGATCGACCACCATGTCGACGTCCTGCAGCAGAAGATGGGCAAGAAGCTCGGCCAGGCCGACGACCCGCTGCTGGTGTCGGTCCGATCCGGTGCGGCGGCGTCGATGCCGGGCATGATGGAGACGGTCCTCAACGTCGGCCTGAACGACGATTCGGTCAACGGTCTGGCCCACCAGTCCGGGAACCCGCGGTTCGCCTGGGACGCGTACCGGCGACTCATCCAGATGTTCGGCAAGACCGTGCTCGGGATGGACGGCGAGGTCTTCGAGCAGGCGCTGGATGCGGCCAAGGACGCGAAGGGAGCGCGCAGCGACCTCGACCTGGACGCCGACGACCTGAGGACCCTGGTCGAGACGTTCAAGCGCGCCGTCCACGAGCACACCGGCCGTGACTTCCCGCAGGACCCGCGGACCCAGATGGACCTCGCGATCGCGGCGGTCTTCGGTTCCTGGAACTCCGAGCGGGCGATCCTCTACCGCCGCCAGGAGCGGATCGGCACCGACCTCGGCACGGCGGTCAACATCTGCTCGATGGTGTTCGGCAACCTCGGCATGGACTCCGGCACCGGCGTCGCGTTCACCCGCGACCCGTCCACCGGCCAGCCCGGCGTGTACGGCGACTACCTGCAGAACGCGCAGGGCGAGGACGTGGTGGCCGGCATCCGCAACACCGTCCCGCTGGCGGAGATGGAGCAGCTCGACAAGACGTCGTACGACGATCTGATGGGGATCATGGCCAAGCTCGAGGGCCACTACCGCGACCTGTGCGACATCGAGTTCACCGTCGAGCGCGGCAAGCTGTGGATGCTGCAGACCCGGGTCGGCAAGCGGACCGCGGCGGCCGCGTTCCGGATCGCGACCAGCCTGATCGACGAGGGTGTGATCGACGCCGACGAGGCCCTGAGGCGGGTGAAGGGCGCCCAGTTGGCGCAGCTGATGTTCCCGCGGTTCGACGCGGACGCGGACAAGGAGCGAATCACCAAGGCGATCGGCGCGTCGCCGGGCGCCGCCTCCGGCAAGGTGGTGTTCACCTCGGCCGCCGCCGTCGAGGCGGCCGAGCGCGGCGAGAAGGTGATCCTGGTCCGGCGCGAGACGAACCCGGACGACCTGCACGGCATGATCGCGGCCCAGGGCATCCTGACCAGCCGTGGCGGCAAGACCTCGCACGCGGCCGTGGTCGCCCGCGGCATGGGCAAGACCTGTGTCTGCGGCGCCGAGGAGCTCGACGTGAACGTTGCCCAGGGCACCATCATGGTGAACGGCGCGGTGATCGAGGCCGGCGAGACGATCTCGATCGACGGCACCACCGGCGAGGTGTTCCGCGGCGAGGTCCCGGTCGTCCCGTCCCCGGTCGTGCAGTACTTCGAGGGCACGCTGGCCCCCGAAGCCGGCGACGACCTGGTGGCCTCGGTCCACCGGCTGATCAGCCACGCGGACCAGGTACGGCGCCTCGGCGTACGGACCAACGCGGACACGGCCGACGACGCGGCCCGGGCCCGGCGGTTCGGGGCCGAGGGGATCGGGTTGTGCCGGACCGAGCACATGTTCCTGGGGGAGCGGCGGGAGTCGGTCGAGCGGCTGATCCTGGCCGACAACGACGCCGACCTGGAGGCCGCGCTGGCCGAGCTCGAGCCGCTGCAGCGTGGCGACTTCCTCGAACTGCTGACCGCGATGGACGGGCAGCCGGTGACGATCCGGCTGATCGACCCGCCGCTGCACGAGTTCCTGCCGTCGATGGAGGAGCTGGCGGTCAAGGTCGCGCTGGCCCGCGAGCGCGGCGAGGAGCCCGGGCACGACGCCGCGCTGCTGACCGCGGTCGAGCGGCTGCACGAGGAGAACCCGATGCTCGGCCTGCGCGGGGTCCGGCTCGGCCTGGTCGTCCCCGGCCTGTTCGCGATGCAGGTCCGGGCGATCGCGTCCGCGGCGGTCGAGCTCCGGGCGCAGGGCAAGGATCCGCAGCCGGAGATCATGATCCCGCTGGTCGGCGCGATCCAGGAGCTGCACCTGGCCCGCGACGAGGTGGAAGGCGTGCTGGCCGAGGTCGGCGTCGAGTGGTCGATCCCGATCGGCACCATGATCGAGCTGCCGCGGGCCGCGGTGATCGCGGACCAGATCGCCGAGGCGGCCGACTTCTTCTCGTTCGGCACCAACGACCTGACCCAGACCACCTGGGGCTTCAGCCGCGACGACGTCGAGGGCGCGTTCTTCTCCCGCTACCTGGAAAAGGGCATCTTCGCGGTGTCGCCGTTCGAGTCGATCGACCGCGAGGGCGTCGGCGAGCTGGTGCGGACCGGGGCCGAGCGCGGCCGGACCACCAAGCCGGACCTCAAGCTCGGCATCTGCGGTGAGCACGGCGGCGACCCGGACAGCATCCACTTCTTCCACGAGGTGGGCCTGGACTACGTGTCCTGCTCGCCGTTCCGGATCCCGGTCGCCCGGCTCGAAGCGGGTCGCGCGGCTCTGGACTGAAATCAGCGGCGCTCCCGGTTCGTGCTCCGTAGCCTGCGGGCATGAGCCGGGAGCAGCACGACATCGCCGAGCTGCTCGGGAAGCCGGAGTACGTGCGCGTGCTGGAGATCGGTCCGGGCACCGCTCAGGCGACCCGGCCGATGGTCGAGCGCGACAGGTCTTTTCGAGCCGGTGGAGTTCCGTCGGTACGAACGCGATCTGACCGATGCGACGTCGCAGTACCTCGATGTGCTGTCGTCGTACTCGGGTCCTCGGGCCTTGACAACCGAGCGGCGTGACGGACTGTACGACTGCATCGGCGCCAAGATCGATGCGGCCGGGGGTTCGGTCACGAAGCGTTACTTGACTCAACTGTCTGCAGCAATTTCCTTAACCAACCCCTTGCATCCCGGCTCATCCACCAGTGAAAATAACCGGGCGGGAAGGGCGATCACTCGTCGACTTTCGGGTCTGACCTGAACCAGCCGCTGTGGCGGCTCGTGACGCCCTTTCCCGCACCAAATCTCCTTGTACTGCAGGCCGTGTAGGGTTTCGGCATGGCCCTTTACGTCGTGCAGCTGCGCTTCGACCTCGCCGAGACCGACCGCCGGCTGGAGGTCCGTCCGGCGCACCGCGAGTACCTCAACTCCCTGAAGGAAGCCGGCAAGCTCGTCGCCGCCGGGCCCTTCACCGACCAGACCGGCGCGCTGCTCGTGTACGACGTCGCCGACGAGGCCGAGCTCCGCGACATCCTCGCCAAGGACCCCTACACGCCGGCCAACATCTACGAGATTCCCACCCTCGCCGAGTGGCAGCCGCTCTTCCCCCTCGGCTGACCCCCTTCTGCCCCCTGTCGCATTCGAGGGGATAACCCCTCGGCTTGTGCCTTCTCTACTCCCATACCAGGGGAGAAGGCTGCATTCGAACGGTTATCCCCTCGAATGCGAAATGGGCTGGGGTTGGGGGTGGGGTTAGGCGTCGGCGGCTTCGAGGTTGAGGTAGTCGACGTAGGCCCAGAGCCAGACGATGGGGGCGAGGACGAGTTCGGGTTCGCCCTCCTCGTCGGCCACGAACACCATCGAGGCCTCGCCGTTCGAGATGTCCTCGATGACCGCCTCGCACACCTCGACCGCGGCCTCGAACGGCAGCATCCGCGGCCCGTGCTCCCAGCGCGGCGCGGGCAGCGGCAGCACCGGCGCCTCGTCGGTGCCGTCCAGCTCGACCGACACCTTCTGCAGCTCCTCGTAGAGGTCGAAGGTGATCAGCCCGGCGAGCGGCCGGCCGTCCAGGCCGACCAGGTACGGGTCGTCGGAGCCGCCGCGGAAGTTGTCCCGCAGCTCCGGGAACGCCGCCTTGAGATCGGTGGCCTCCAGGTACGGCGCTTCGCCCGGCTCGTCGTCCTCCTCGACGTCGACCAGCCCGCTGCGCATCTGGTCGAACTGGTGCAGCAGGTCGTGCAGCTCGTCGTACGCACCGCCGCCCGGAGCCTTCTCCGCGCGCGCCTCCAGGTCGCGCAGGTGCTCGACCAGGTCGTCCTCGAAGTGCAGCTCGTACCGCGGCAGGCCCGGCTCGCGGCCGGCGTTGATCTGCGCGACCAGCTGGGTGGCCACCGGGCCGAGCCGATCCGCCAGCACCTCCAGCGGCGTGGTCGGCTTCTCCTCGTCGTCGTGCGCGCAGGAGTCGTCGTCGACCTTGCCCTCGCTCTCCATCGCGAGCAGCACCTGGAACGCCGGGAACGCGAGCAGCGCCGCGCTCGCCATCATCCCGTCGCCGATCAGCATCAGCGGGTTCCCGCCGGCCTCGGTCCGGCGCAGGTGATCAGGCATCAGTACGGCGGCCTGCTCCACGTTCACCTGGCTGGCCAGCGAGGACAGGCCGTGGTCGGTGTCGACGCCGAGCAGCTCGATCAGCCGCTCGGAGCTCATGTCGAAGTGCGAGCGCAGGTAGTAGCGCAGCCAGCCCGCGTCGACCGGGTTCGCCAGCAGCTCCGCGATCCGGGCCCGGAAGTCGGCCAGGTCGGCGATCGCGAGCACCACCAGCACCGGCTGGTCGCCGTCGCCGATCACCAGCGGCCGGGTGTCGCCGTTCTGGAAGCCGTCGATCACCTGGTGCAGGCTGTCGGCGGCCGCCTCCAGCGGCCACGACTCCGCCTCGAAGTCGTTCACCACCGCGGCGGAGGTGTCGTCGGCCATCTGCAGGGTCCTCTCCGGGTGGCGGCGGGAGTTGGGGTAACTCTAGGCGGCGGGCGTCTCGACAGTCTGTAGGGGGCGAGACTTTGCTGTGCTGTCAGGGGCCGGGGGGCGGTGATCGGGCCGGCGTGACATTGGCTACGCTGGCAACGGCGGGTCGGTGCTGGGGTATCTCACATGTGAGATAAGGTCCCGCGCATGACTGATGACTACCTGAGCCGGATCGGCAATCTCATCCGGGACGCCCGCAAGCATCGCGGGTGGACGCAGGCGCAACTCGCGGACGTGCTGAACACCAGCCAAAGTGCGGTGAACAGGATCGAGAAGGGTCATCAGAACCTCACCCTCGAGATGCTCGCCCGGATCGGCGAGGCACTCGACTCCGAAATTGTCTCTCTCGGCGGCGGCCCGGTCCACCTTCGTGTGGCCGGTGGACGGCAGCTGTCCGGATCGATCGACGTCAAGTCCAGCAAGAACGCCGGCGTCGCGCTGCTGTGCGCCAGCCTGCTGAACAAGGGCCGCACCACGCTGCGCAAGGTCGCCCGGATCGAGGAGGTCAACCGGCTGCTCGAGGTGCTCGACTCGATCGGCGTCCGGACCACCTGGCTGAACGACGCCGGCGACCTGGAGATCGTCCCGCCGGCCCACCTCGACCTGGCCGCGATGGATGCCGAGGCGGCTCGCCGTACCCGCTCGATCATCATGTTCCTCGGCCCGCTGCTGCACCGCGAGGACACCTTCCAGCTCCCGTACGCCGGTGGCTGCGACCTCGGCACCCGGACGGTCGAGCCGCACATGGCGGCGCTGCGGCCGTTCGGCCTGGATGTGAAGGCGACCGGCGGCGAGTACCACGCGATGGTGAACCGCGCGGTCACGCCGGGCAAGCCGATCGTGCTGACCGAGCGCGGCGACACCGTGACCGAGAACGCGCTCATGGCCGCGGCCCGGTACGACGGCGTCACCGTGATCCGCAACGCGAGCTCGAACTACATGGTCCAGGACCTGTGCTTCTACCTCGACCTGCTCGGCGTGCGGATCGACGGCATCGGGACCACGACGCTCACGGTGCACGGCAAGGCCGAGATCGACGTGGACGTCGACTACGCGCCGTCGGAGGACCCGATCGAGGCGATGAGCCTGCTCACCGCGGCGATCGTGACCAAGTCGGAGATCACCATCCGGCGGGCGCCGATCGAGTTCCTGGAGATCGAGCTGGCGCTGCTGGAGGAGATGGGCCTCGACTACAGCCGCAGCGAGGAGTACCTGGCCGAGAACGGCCGGACCCGGCTGGTCGACCTGACCACCAGGCCGTCGCGGCTGCACGCGCCGATCGACAAGATCCACCCGATGCCGTTCCCCGGCCTGAACATCGACAACCTGCCGTTCTTCGCGGTGATCGCGGCGACCGCCACCGGGCAGACGCTGATCCACGACTGGGTCTACGAGAACCGCGCGATCTACCTGACCGACCTGAACAAGCTCGGCGGCCGGGTCAAGCTGCTCGACCCGCACCGGGTGATGGTCGAGGGCCCGACGCACTTCTCCGGCGCCGAGATCATGTGCCCGCCGGCGCTCCGCCCGGCTGTGGTCACGCTGATCGCGATGATGGCCGCGAAGGGCACGTCGGTGCTGCGCAGCGTCTACGTGATCAACCGCGGCTACGAGGACCTGGCCACCCGGCTCAACTCGCTAGGCGCCCAGATCGAGACGTTCCGCGACATCTAGGAACGTCACCGCTTCCTCGATCACGGCCGGGTCCGACAGGATCCGGCCGTGCCCGAGGCCGGTCTTGCCCGAGAAGCGGGCACTCGGTCCGTACGACGCCAGCAGTACGTCGACCTGTGCCGGGTCCACCACGTCGTCCACGTCGTTGTGGATCACCAGCAACTCGGCGGCGCCCGGCCCGACCGAGTACTTGGTCCAGACCTCCGGATCGCCGTCGAACAGCCGGCGTTCGATCGACCTCTTCAACTCGGCCCGGACCCTGGTCTTCAGGCCGAGCTCGCGACCGAACCTCTCCACCAGATAGCCGAAGTCCGCGATTCCGCTGATCGACACGATCCGGCCGGCGGCGACCCCCTGGCGTGCGGCGTACAGGGCGAACGGGACGCCGAGCGAGTGGGCGATCACGCCCTCGAAGGCGCCGTACTTCCCGGCGAGCGCGGTGATGATCCGCTGGTGGTCGAGGATCGTGCCCATCGGGACGGTCGAGTCGCCGTGCCCGGGGCCGTCGTACGAGACCGGGCTGTAGCCGAGCTCGAGCAGCCGGGTGACGAAGCCGGCGTACCTCGATGCGCGGGACCGCCAGCCGTGCACGAGCAGGACCGGGCGGCGCCCGTCACCCCAGGCGTAGGTGACGATTCCGTCGACGACCTCCACCCGGGCAGCCTCGTGGATCTCCCGCTCGGCCTCGCGCACTCGCCCGCGCGCCAGCGGCCGCCGCCACAACTCGAACGCTGCCCGCCCGGCCAGCCGCGGTGCGACCGCGCCGATCGCCCGCAGCCCCGCCCCGACCGCCGTTGTCATGTCTGTCATCTCGCTCCTCGGCTGGCAAACAATACGAACGGTCGTATTATTAGTTTGGACAGGGCTCAGGGTCAAGCGGAATAGGATCGCGGGGTGGAGAAGGTGGACGGGCGGTTGGTGCGCGGTGACCAGACCCGCCGTGCCGTGCTGCGCCGGGCGGTCGACATTGCCTCGGTCGACGGGCTGGAAGGGCTGTCGATCGGGCGGCTGGCGACCGAGCTCGGGATCAGCAAGAGCGGGCTGTTCGCCCACTTCGGCTCGAAGGAGGAGCTGCAGCTCGCGACCATCCGGGCCGCGCGCCGGATCTACGCCGACGAGGTGGTGACTCCGGCGTTCGAGTTCGAGCCTGGGCTCGAGCGGGTGTGGCGGCTGAGCGAGTGCTGGCTGGACTACTCGCGTCGCCGGGTGTTCCCCGGCGGCTGCTTCTTCCAGAAGGTCTCCCACGAGTACGCCGCTCGCGGGGGAGCCGTCCACGAAGCGCTGGCCGCCGTGCACCGGGAGTGGATGGACCTGATGGAGGACGTCGTTCGCGAAGCGGTCGAGCGGGGTGAGCTGGACGCTGATCCGGCGCAGTTGGCGTTCGACCTGAACGCGTACTACGAGGCCGCCAACCTGGCGTCGATCCTGCACGACAACCAGGCTGGCTACGACCTGGCGCGTCAGTCGATCCGGACGCGGCTGGAGTCGGCCACCGGGTCGGCACTGCCCTGGTAGGTCGGCAGCTCGCGTCGTCCCCGCATCGGCGAGCACAGGAGGACCAAGCCCGCCAACGGGACGCCGGCTGTCGTGATCCACAGCGCCGGGCCGAGGCCCAGCAGTTCACCGAGGGTTCCGCCGAGTAGTGCGCCGAGCGGGATCGTCCCGTAGTTGAGGAACGACGCAGTCGCGGTGAGCCGCCCGAGCAGTTCCGGCGGGCAGTAGGACTGCTGGAACGTCGCCTTGATGACGTTGCCGCCAACCACGCCCAGGCTGACGCCGAAGCCGCCGACGAGGTAGAGCCACGGGCTGACGCTGCTCAGCGGGATCAGCAGCGCGAGCGTCGGCAGGCCGAGCTCGCACAGCAGGAGTGCACGCGCGGTGCCGAAGCGGGCGGCCAGGCGGCGGCCCAGGAACGCGCCGAGGATGCCGCCGCTCGTGGCCGCGGCGATCAGGGCGCCGACCGTGCCCGCGGACAGTCCGGCCTCGCGGACCAGGAAGACGACCACGATGGCCTGGTAGCCCATCAGCGCGAGGTTCGAGACCGCTCCGAAGATCGTCAGCGTCCGCAGCCACACGTCCCGGGCGACCAGTTGGATCCCTTCCCGGATCAGGCCGGCCCGGCGGCCTCCCGTCGTACGGCGCTCCCGGAAGCGGATCGCGGCCAGGCAGGCGAGCGCGACCAGGAACGTGGTGGCGTCGACAAGGATCGCGTTGGCTGGTCCGGCGTACTGGACGACGAGGCCGCCACAGCCCATGCCGGCGAGCTGTGCTGCCGACGCGCTGCCGTGCAGTTTCGCGTTGCCCTCGGCGTGGTCAGCCGGGTCGAGGAGGGTCGGCAGGTAAGCGGTGTAGGCGGTCTGGAAGACGACGGCTGCTGCACCGGTGAGCAGGGCGACTGTCAGCAGCAGGTGGATCGTGAGGACGTCGAACCAGGCCGCGACGGGGATTGCGGCCAGCAGCAAGAAGGATGCGGCGGAGCTGCCAAGCAGAAGTGGACGGCGGTGGCGTTGGTCGACCCAGGCGCCGACCGGCAGGCCGATCAGGAGCCAGGGCGCCCACGCGGCAGCGGTGAGTACGCCGACCTCGAAGGTGCTGGCGTCGAGCAGCGAGATGGCGACGAGCGGCAGCGCCACCGCCGAGGTCGCGCTGCCGAACCGGTTGATCGTCTCGCCGAGCCAGAGCAGTCGGAAGTCGCGATGCCGCCGAAGGAGGCTCATGACCGATTTGCTTCGTCGTCGGCCGACCGCCGCGGGAACGACTGCAGCTGGACGATGACCCGCTCGGCGTTGTCGCCGGCCGGTGCGACCTTGGTGTAGCGGTCGATGACGTCGCCGAGCTCCTCGTTGAGGGCGGTGAGTTGCTCCGGCGTGAGGCGGAGGTCGCGCCAGTCGGACAGCGCGGCCGCGTGCTGCCACTCGCCGGGCCAGTTCTGGTCGACGTACGCCCGGACGCGGTCGAAGTACCGCTCGACCAGGTGCTGGAGGTAGACGTCGAGCGCGCCGCTGGTCTCGGGGTCGTCGCGGAACTCGGCCGGGTCCAGGACGGTCCGGCCCGGGATCCGCCACCAGCGCTCGCGCTTGGTGCCGCGCTCGACGTCCTCCTCGATGTAGCCGTGCTCGGCGAGCAGGCGCAGGTGCCAGCTGATCGTGCCGGTGTTCTCGCCCAGTCGCGCGGCCAGGGTGGTCGAGGTGGCCGGCCCGTCGAGCTCGAGGGCTTCCAGGATGTTCATCCGGAGTGGGTGCGCAAGGCCGCGGAGGCTGCGGGCATCGATCCGTCGCATGGCTGCAGAGTAGTCTCTGCAGAGAAGTCTCTGCAAGAGCTGGATTGTCGGTGGGCTCACCTAGCTTGGGCGGCATGCGGCCTCATGTGGTGGCTCAGGTGGCGGTCTCGCTCGACGGGATGACGTCGGGGTTCGACGTGGATCTCGCCCGGTTCTACGCGCTGGCGACGCTGTGGCAGGAGGACGTGACGCTGACCGGCGCCGACACGATCCTGGCGCAGGAGGACGCCGTACGGTCCGCTCCGCATCCGGGGCCGCGGCCGGACGGTCCGCTGCTCGCGGTCGTGGACAGCCGGGCGCGAGTCCGCGAGTGGGAGGGACTACGGCAGCTCGGCTACTGGTCCGACGTACTCGCCCTGTACGCCGACCAGACGCCGGCTCGTCCGCCCGACAGCACGATCCGCGAGCTCGTCACCGGCTACGACCGGGTGGACCTGGCCGAGGCGCTGGACACCCTCGGACGCCGTGGCGCCCAGGTCGTCCGGGTGGACTCCGGTGGCGAGTTGCTGCGTGCGCTCTTCGACATCGGCCGGGTGGACGAGCTTGCGCTGCTCGTCCACCCGGTCGTCGTCGGCTCCGGCCGCCGCTGGTCCGACGGGCACGAGCTGAATCTCGAGCCCGCCGGCACCGAGGTCTTCGAAGGCGGCGTGGTCTGGCTTCGCTACTGCATCGGGTCTAGTGGTCCTGGTGGTCCTTAGTGGTCTGCCGTGAGGTCGTCGTTGCGGCCGGCCTCGAGGCGGGACCAGTGCGGCATCGGGCGTCCGTCGCTCATCAGGCCGCCGGGCTCGAACTCCTGCGGCCAGCCCTCGGGTGAGTCCTCGTGGGTCTCGCGGCGGCCGTAGACGGTCAGATCCATCAGCGAGTAGCTGTTGTCCATCACCTCGACGCCGCGAACCGTCGTCCACCAGGTCTCGAACACCCGGTCACCGTCGCGGAGGTAGGACACCAGGTGCATGCTGTTCTTGACCCGGCCGACCAGGAGTGTGTCGAGGGAGTCGGCGGCGGAGTACCACGGCATCGTCCAGCCCATGAAGTCGTGGTAGCGGCGGCCCTCGTCGTACGGGCCCTGGGCGAAGACGGCGTACGTGATGTCCCGGGAGTGCAGGTAGGACAGCTCCGCCACGTGCGTGTTGCACCACGTGCAGCCCTGACACTGCTCGGCCGCGGGGTGGCCGGGGTGCCACATGAAGTAGTAGGCGAGGAGTTGCTTGCGGCCCTCGAACGCGTCCAGCAGGGTGAGCGGTCCGTTCGGGCCGATCAGCTGGGTGCCGGCGTCCACTTCGACCATCGGCAGCCGGCGGCGGGCTGCGGCGATCGCATCACCTTCGCGGGTGTGCGCCTTCTCGCGGACCCTGAGCTCCTCGATCTCGGCTTCGAAAGCCTTCCGGTCGACGATCGGCGGGAGGGTCGTGGTCGTCGCGTCCTTCATGACTGGTTCCTGTCGTTGCTTCTTCTCGGTCATGATCGGGACGTCGGAGCCGGCTCGTCGGTCTCGACCTGGCCCTGTGCCCTTTCCGGGTTCCCTTTGTGGTGTTCACGAAACTGTCGGTTGTCACCGCTACTGTGAGCAGTGATGAGGAAGCAGCATGAGTGGTACGACGAGCACGACGCAGAGCGCTGGGTGCCGGAGCCGGTCAAGCGGCCGGGGCGGACGGCCTTCGCGCGCGATCGTGCACGCGTGCTGCACAGTGCCGCGTTGCGCCGGTTGGCGGCGAAGACGCAGGTCGTGACGGCGGGTAGCGACGACTTCGTCCGGAATCGGCTGACGCACAGTCTCGAGGTCGCGCAGATCGGCCGGGAGTTGGCGTCGACGCTCGGGTGCGATCCGGACATCGTCGACGCGGCCTGCTTGTCGCACGACCTCGGTCACCCGCCGTTCGGGCACAACGGCGAGCGGGCGCTCGACGCCGTCGCCGCGGAGATCGGTGGGTTCGAGGGCAATGCGCAGACGTTGCGCCTGCTCACCCGGCTGGAGTCGAAGACGTTCGACGCGGACGGTCGCAGCGTGGGGCTCAACCTGAGCCGCGCCACGCTGGACGCCGCGACGAAGTACCCGTGGCCGCGGCGCGCGGGCGAGCGCAAGTTCGGGGTGTACGACGACGATCTGGCGGTCTTCGAGTGGTTGCGCCAAGGGGTCGGTGAGCGGCGTTGCCTGGAGGCGCAGGTGATGGACTTCGCCGACGACGTCGCGTACTCGGTGCACGACGTCGAGGACGGGATCGTTGCCCACCACATCGACCTGGCGGCGGTGGGCGCCGAGCGGACGCCGTACTGGGAGATCGTCCGGCGGTTGTACTTGCCGGAGGCAACCGATGCGGAGCTGGACGAGGGCTGGCGGCGGTTGACCAGCCTGCCGTACTGGCCGGGTGCCCCCTTCGACGACAGCCGGCGGGCGCTCGGCGGCTTGAAGGACCTGACCAGCCAGCTGATCGGCCGGTTCTGCACGGCGGCCGAGCAGGCCACGCACGCGGTCTTCGGCCGCTCCCGCCTGATCCGCTACGAGGCCGACCTGGTCGTCCCCGACGGCACCCGCGTCGAGATCGGCCTGCTGAAGGGCGTCGGCATGTTCCACGTCCTCAACTCCCCGGAACGGCAAGCCCGCCGAGCCTCCCAACGCGAACTCCTCACCGAACTCGTGCAAGCGCTCTGGAAGACAGCGCCGACCCACCTCGACGCCGCCTTCAAGGCCGACTTCACCGCGGCCGCCGACGACGACGCCCGCCTGCGCGTCGTCGTCGACCAGGTCGCCTCGCTCACCGACCCTTCAGCCGTGGCCTGGCACGCGCAACTCGTCGGACCTTCAGCTGACTGAGGTGAATATAGGACGTATTATGTCCCGCGAAAAGGTAAGCCCTGCGTCGCGCGCGCCCCAAGGCCCCGGCCACTAGAGTCTGGGTATGACCGATGCAGAGCAGATTGTCATCGTCGGCGCGAGTCTCGCGGGGGCGACCGCGGCCGAGGAACTCCGGAACGACGGCTGGAACGGCGGCATCGTCCTGATCGGCAGCGAGACCAAGCTGCCGTACGAGCGACCACCGTTGTCCAAGGGCGTCCTGCTCGGCAAGGACCAGACCGACGTCGCCCAACTGCACGACCAGCAGTGGTACGACGACAACAACATCGACCTGCGACTCGGCACGACCGTCACCGGCATCGACGCCAAGGCCCACACCGTCACCCTCGACGACGGCTCCCAGCTGTCCTACAGCAAGCTCCTGATCGCAACCGGCAGTCGGGTACGGCGTCTCGACGTACCGGGCGCCGACCTGCCGGGTGTGAACTACCTGCGCACGGCCGAGGAGTCACAGGCCCTGACCGACGCGTACGCCGCGAAGCCGCGAGTCGTCGTGGTCGGCGCAGGCTGGATCGGCCTGGAGGCGGCGTCGGCTGCGCGGGAGCGCGGCTCCGAGGTGACCGTGGTGGAGCCGCAGTCCACCGCGCTGGCCGGCGTACTCGGTGAGCAGGTCGGCGAGCTGTTCGCCAACCTGCATCGGCAGCACGGCGTGACGCTGAAGTTCGGCACCGGCGTCGAGGCGTTCGAGGGCACCGACAAGGTGACCGGGGTCCGGACCTCCGACGGCGACGTGATCCCGGCGGATCTGGTGATCGTCGGCGTCGGCGTCCAGCCGAACACCGAGCTGGCCGCGGACGCCGGGATCGAGGTCGCCACCCCCGACAACGGCTCCGGCATCGTCACCGGGCCGGACCTGCGCACCTCGGCCGAGGACGTGTACGCGGCCGGCGACGTGGTCCGGTGGGCGCACCCGCTGTTCGGCCGGCCGGTCCGGGTCGAGCACTGGCAGAACGCGAAGGACACCGGGAAGTCCGCGGCGAAGGCGATCCTCGGCCAGGACGTCGCGCACGACGCGATCCCGTTCTTCTTCACCGACCAGTACGACCTGGGCATGGAGTACGCCGGTGACGTGCCGCGCGGGACGTCGTACCAGGTGGTGCTGCGTGGCGACCCGGCCTCGGGCGCGTATCTCGCGTTCTGGCTCGGCGACGACCAGCGCCTGCTGGCCGGTATGCACGTGAACACCTGGGGCGCGATCGACGCCATCCAGGACCTGATCCGCTCCGGCAAGCAACTGGACCCGGAACGCCTCGCCGACCCGTCGATCGATCTGGCCGAGGTCTAGAGCGGGTAAGCGACGTACGCGAACGACTGGCTGTCCGGCGACCAGCTCGGCACGTTCATCGTGCCCTGGCCGCCGAACAGCGTCGCGATCTCGCGGATCTCGCCCTGCGGGGTCAGCAGCCGGAGCCGTACGTCCTCGACGTCCGCCGGATGCCCTTCGGTGCCGGGTGGGAAGCTGACGTAGGCGATCGCCGACCCGTCCGGCGCCGGGTGCGGGAACCAGTTGACGCGCTCGTCGGACGTGAACTGCTCGACCGCGCCGCTGCTCACCGAGATCCGGAACAGCTGGGCGTGCCCGGCCCGCTCGGAGTTGAAGTAGATCCACTTCCCGTCCGGGCTGTACTCCGAGCCGTCGTCGGCGTACTCGTCGTTCGTCACCTGCACATCGGCCCCACCGGCCGACGGGATCGTCCACACGTTGGTGATCCGGCGACCGTCGACGTGCTCCAGACCGATGTACGCAAGCGTCCGCCCGTCCGGCGAGACGCCATGCAGGTAGTGGTGGAACCCGGGCCCGCGATCGTTGCTCACCCGTCGAGGCGAGCCGCCGCCTGAGAGCGGTACGGCGTACAGGTGTCCGTCGTCTGCCGACACGAAGATCCTCGTACCGTCCGGGCTCAGCACGTGGTCATTGTTGATCGCCGGCACCCCACCGAGGTCGATCTCCGTCAGCCCGTCCGGCGCCGCGGCGAACAGGCGGCCGTCGCCGTTGACGAGCAGCCGGCCGTCCGTGGACCAGTTCGGCGCCTCGAACAGCACGGTGGACGAGCTGAGGACGAGCCGGCGGTCCCCGGTGCGCACGTCGACGACGTACAGCTCGGACCGCTGACCTGGGCGAAGAGTTCGTGGCATGCCCGCCAACCTATGTGATCGGTCCAGCTAGACTCGCGGGGTGGCAGGCAGGATCAAGGACGAGGACATCGCGCTGGTGCGCGAGCGGGCCCGTATCGACGACATCGTCGGCTCCTACGTGACCTTGAAGAACGCCGGCGGTGGGAACCTGAAGGGGTTGTGCCC
The DNA here is from genome assembly GCF_053592935.1 of Kribbella sp. NPDC002412. NCBI lineage: Bacteria > Bacillati > Actinomycetota > Actinomycetes > Propionibacteriales > Kribbellaceae > Kribbella > Kribbella sp. NPDC002412. The sequence goes on along the minus strand of NZ_JBSFBL010000072.1, from coordinate 15,109 downwards.
GTTCCACGACGAGAAGTCGCCCTCGTTCAACGTCACCCCGTCGCGCGGGTTCTTCTACTGCTTCGGCTGCCAAGAGGGCGGCGACGTCATCGACTTCATCCAGAAGATCGACCAGATCACCTTCCACGAGGCCGTCGAGACGCTGGCCGCGAAGGTCGGCATCCAGCTCCGGTACGACGAGTCCGGCGCGCCGCTGCAGCGCGGCCCCGGGAACCAGCGGCCGCGGCTGGTCGAGGCGCACAAGGTCGCCGCGGAGTTCTACGTGGAGCAGCTGTTCGGCGCCGCCGACGCGAAGCTCGGGCGGCAGTTCCTGGACCAGCGCGGGTTCGACAAGGACGCGGCGGTGCACTTCGGGGTCGGGTTCTCGCCGCGCGGCGGGGAGGCGCTGACCAGCCACCTGCGCGGTCGCGGGTTCACCAACGCGGAGCTGGTCGCGTCCGGGCTGTCGGCGGAGGGTCAGCGCGGGCTGTACGACCGGTTCCGCGGCCGGCTGATGTGGCCGATCCGGGACGCCACGTCGGAGGTGATCGGGTTCGGCGCCCGGCGGCTGTTCGACGACGACCGGATCGAAGCGAAGTACCTGAACACCCCCGAGACCCCGATCTACAAGAAGTCCAAGGTCCTGTACGGCGTCGACCTCGCCCGCCGCGAGATCGCCAAGGGCCGCCAGGCCGTTGTCGTCGAGGGCTACACCGACGTGATGGCCTGTCACCTGTCCGGCGTACAGACCGCGGTCGCGACCTGTGGCACGTCGTTCGGCGACGACCACGCGCGGGTGCTGCGGCAGCTGCTGCTGGATCACGACCAGTTCCGCGGCGAGGTGATCTTCACCTTCGACGGTGACGAGGCCGGGCAGCGGGCGGCGCTGAAGGCGTTCGCGGGGGACCAGGCGTTCGCTTCGCAGACGTACGTCGCGGTGGAGCCGGACGGACTGGATCCGTGCGACCTGCGGCTGCAGAAGGGCGACGCGGCGGTCCGTGAGCTGATCGGGCGGCGGGTTCCGCTGTACCGGTTCGTGCTGTCCAACGTGCTGTCGAAGTACGACCTGGACCGCGCGGACACCCGGATCGACGCGCTCCGCGACGCGGCCCGGCTGGTGGTCAGCATCCGCGACCGGTCGAAGGTGGACGCGTTCACCCGCGAGCTCGCCGGGCACCTCGGGATGGAGGTCGACCAGGTCCGCACGGAGGTCTACCGCGCGGCGTCGCGGCCGGCTGCGGCCAACGGCGGGTCTCCGGGTGGCGATCGGACGCACGGCGGCGATCGGTCTCAGGCTGGGGAAGCTCCGGTGCCGCCGGTTCGGGTGGACGTGCCGTCGCCGCGGGACCAGCGGTTCGTGATCGAGTGGGACGTGCTGAAGGTCGCGATGCAGCACCCGGCGCTGCTGGGGGTGGCGTTCGACGAGCTCGACGACCACGACTTCACCCACCCGTGGCTGGCCGCAGTACGGTCCGCGATGGCGAAGGTGGGTGGCCCGTCCGCTGCGCCTCCCGGTGAGGCCTGGGTGGTCGCCGTACGCGATGCCGTGGGCAACGATCCCGCCGCGGCCGTCGTCGGCGCACTGGCCGTCGACCCGCTGCGGCTCGGGCGCGAGCCCGACGAGGCCTACGCCCTGGCGCTGCTGGCCCGGTTGCAGGAGCTCACCTGTGCCCGCCGGATCCAGGACCTCAAGTCCAAGCTCCAACGCACCAACCCGATCGACCGCGCCGACGACTACAACCGCATGTTCGGCGAGCTCATCGCCCTCGAGGCCTACCGCTCCGACCTCCGCAAAAAAGCCATCTCCGGCGCCCTCTAGGCTCCTGCCATGACCCAGCCACCAGGGCAACTGCCTCGCCCGCCGCGCCTGTTCCGCGCGGACCACGTCCTGAGCGGCCAGGTCCGCCTCGAGGGCTACCCGTTCCGCTACATCGCCCTGACCGCCGAAGGCCACCTCGGCAACCAGGCCTTCGACGTCGTCCTCAGCGCCGTGGAACTCCTGGAAACCCTCGGCTGGGAACTCGTAAACCTCACCGACAACGACTACTTCACCCCCATAGCCGTCATCCGCCGCCGTCTCTGACACTTGTCGCGTGTGGAGAACAGCCGCGGTGCTCGCCTGGATCCCAGGCCTCGGCTTCGGCCTGCCCTGCTTGTACGCGATCTGGCATCTGGCTGAGTCCGGCACGGTCTGGACGTTCCTCGGCTTCCCGACGTACGGCGGCGGGCCCTTCGAATCCCTCGGCCTCGAGACCAGCGTCCAGCTGCTCGTGGCCTTCCTGGCCGTCTGCGTCGCCGAGGTCGTCCTCGGCTACCTGCTCTGGACCCGCCGAGGCGCGGTGCTCGCCTTCGCGCTCCTCCCGATTGAACTGGCCTTCTGGATCGGCTTCGCCCTCCCGCTCGGCCCCCTCACCGCACTCCTCCGAACCGCCACGCTCATCTGCCGAACCCGCTAGGCGCCTTGGGTGGTGGTGTGGTCGCGGCGGCGTTGGGCGATGACGGTTACGCCGAGGGCGGCTCCGCCCAGCGCGATTCCGCCGAGGGCGCCGAGGGCGATCGAGGTGGTGTGCAGTGCAGACGCTTGATTGATCGGTGGCGCCGGCAGGGCAGTAGGGCTATCGGCGTAACCCGGCCATCCCACGCCCTCGTCGGGCCACGGCTCCACCATGTTGGTCTGCTGGGGATCCCGCGGGATCACGACTTCCGGTACGTCGGCGAAGCCGAAGGTGAACGGGACGAGTGCGACGGCCGCGATGCTGAGTTTCATGGTTCCTTCTCCTGTTCGAGGTTGACTCCTCCGTTGTCGCGCACGCCGGTATCGCGGCGCCTGAGCGCGGTATCACGGCGGTAACAGCGCCGTTGACGACGCGCTCGGCGAGGCCGACAGTCGAAGGGTGGGCATCGACGTACTGGGCCCGCTCACGATCGAGGGGGATCAGAAGGCTCTCGGGCGGCGTGATCGGGTCGTGGTCGCAGCACTGGCGGTGCACCCTGGGGAGGTCGTCAGCGCGGAGCAGCTCGCCGACGTGTTGTGGGGCGAGCGGCTGCCGCCGTCATGGCCGAAAGTCGTGCAGGGCTGCGTGGTCCGGCTCCGCAAGGTGCTCGGCACGCATGCGATCGAGACGTTTCCGCTCGGCTACCGGCTCGTCGTACCACTCGACGAGATCGACGCCCAGCGGTTCGATCGCGCGGTGGCGCGGGCGCGCGAGTTGCTGGCAGCGGAGGAACCCGAGCGCGCGGGCGTGGTCCTCGCCGACGCCCTCACGCTGTGGCGCGGCCGGCCACTCATGGAACTGGACGGCTGGGACACGGCCCGCGTCGAGGCCTCGCGCCTGGTCGAGCTCCGGCATACCGCGGATGAGCTGTACGTCGAGTCCGCGCTGCGATCGGGGCAGCACAGCAAGGTGCTCGCCACCGCACAGGCATTGGTGACCGAGGCGCCACTGCGTGAACGTCGTTGGGTCCTCCTCGCGACCGCGCAGTACCAGGCCGGCCGTCAGGCTGAGGCGTTGTCGACAATCCAACGTTTGCGTACCGTGCTGAACCGCGAGCTCGGCCTGGACCCCAGCTCGGACATCGACGCACTGGAACAGGCAATCCTCCGCCAAGACCCGGCACTCGTGGCGGAGAACGCGCTCCCGGAGCCGAGCCCGGTCTGCCCGTACCCAGGCCTGAAGTCGTACGACGTCGCCGACGCGGACACGTTCTTCGGCCGTGATGCCGACATCGCCGCATGCCTGCGCAAGCTGACCGAGACGTCAGTGCTGGCCGTTGCCGGGCCGTCCGGCTGCGGCAAGTCCTCGCTGGTCCGCGCCGGCGTCGCCGCCGCCTTGCGCCGGGATGGGAACGACGTCGTGGTGATGACGCCGGGACCGCATCCGGTGGCCGCGCTGGCCGCTGCGATGCCGTCGCCGGCGACGCTCCTGGTGGATCAGCTGGAGGAGGTGTTCTCGCTGTGCCAGGACGTCCGCGAGCGTGAGACCTTCCTCGATGCCCTGAGCAAGCACGGTGCCCCGCTGATCATGTCGATCCGTGCCGACCGACTCGCCGATGTCTCTGCGCACCCGTCCTTCGCCCGACTGGTCGAGCGCGGCCTCTACCTGCTGCCGGGCATGACCCAGGACAACCTGCGAGCAGCGATCGAGGAACCTGCCCGTCTGTCCTCGCTGGTCGTCGAACCCGGGCTGGTCGACCTGCTCGTCAACGAAGTCGCGGATCAACCCGGCGCGCTCCCGTTGATGTCGCACGCCCTGCGCGAGACCTGGCAGCGTCGCGAAGGCCGCACGCTGACAGTCGCGGGATACAACGCCTCCGGCGGCATCCGCAGCGCCGTCGCCCAGACCGCCGAAGAGGTCCACGAACGCATCTCGCCGGAGCAGCGCGTCATCCTGCACGACCTGCTGCTCCGCCTGGTCGCGCCGGGCCCGGAAGGCGAACCGATCCGAAGCCGCCTCCCGCGGCGGCTCGTCGTGACGCGGCCTGAAGACAATCAGATGATCGACACACTCGTGAGCTCGCGACTGCTCACCAGCGACGCCGGCGTCGTCGAGATCGCCCACGAGTCACTCGTCCGCGCGTGGCCCCGGCTGCGTGGCTGGCTCGAGGACGACCTGGAGGGCCAGCGCATCCTGCACCACCTCGCGGTCGCCGCCGACTCGTGGCATCACCTCGACCGCCCGGAGAGCGAGCTCTACCGCGGCGTCCGCCTCGCCAAGGCCCTCGACTGGCGAGACCGTACGGCGCCTACCCTCACCGCGACCGAGGAAGACTTCCTCGCCGCCGGCAAACGCCTCTCCGAAACAGAGCTCCGCGCCGCCGAAACCCGCGCCCGCCTCCAACTCCGCGTCAACCGCCGCCTCCGCGCGGCCCTCGCCGCAGCCGCCATCCTCCTGATCGGCGCCCTCATAGCCGGCCTGGTAGCCATCCGCCAAGCCAACCGAGCCGAAGTAGCCGCCACCAGAGAACTGGCCCGCCAGGTAGGAGCGAGCGCGCTCGCAATCGAGGACATCAGCCCGTCCCTCCTGCTTGCCGCGCAAAGCGTCCGCCTCGACAACGCGCCGGAGACCCGGGCGAACCTGGTTGCCGCCATCAACAAACATCCACTGCTGAGCCGCTCGATCGCCGCTCCGCTCGGCCGCACCGAGAACCTCGACATCTCACCCGACGGCAACCGCCTCGTCTCCGGTGACAACAGGGCGACGTTCCACCTGTACGACGTAACGTCAGGGCAGGTCCTGCACTCGTACACGTTCGCCCCGGTCGCCGAGAACGCCGAGGTCCTCACCCGACCACACTTCAGTCCGGACGGCCGCGTGATCGCGGTGATCGCTGGGACGCACGATGGTGTCTCCGTAGATCCCGAACGGCCGATCCGGTTGCTCGACGCAGACACTCTCGAGCCCGTCGAACAACAGCCTGTCTTTCCGCGTGTTCCGCTGCCACGGCTCAAGAATCTGGCCTTCAGCGCCGACGGTAACCACCTCGCCATCGGCCTGCAGGAAGACGCGGGAAGCTGGGGAGAGGTCCCGGCAGTTGCGCTGGTGTGGAACCTCGACGCGCTCGACCAGCCACCGCGAAGGGTCGAGCTGGGCTACGGCCCACAGCGAGCGATCCTCAGCCCCGACGGCCGCACGGTCTACAAACCTTGGCTGTTCACCGCGTTCGACGTGGCCACCGGCCGCCAGAAGTGGCAGCGGCCCGATCTTCGGGGTGGCCCGACGGTCGACTCGACCATTGGCCTCCCGATCGTCGAGGTGTCCAAGCGCGGCGACCTGCTCGCGTACCTGCATCCTGGTCCGATCCGGAACGACCGAACCATCACGACGATCGTCGATGCGCGGACCGGGAAGACCGTCAGAGAGTTGCGCAGTCCCGCGGATCCACCACGCGATGCTGCCTTCTCGGCCGACGGCAAACTGCTCGCTACAGCACACTTCGGTGGTGCGGTCGTCATCTGGGATCTGGCCACGGGGCGGACCGTGCAGCGTCTCCGCACGGTCGAGGTCTCGTGGGCAGTCGCGTTCAGCCCGGACGGCCGGACCTTGTACACAGCCGGCGACAAAGGGATGCTGCGCGCTTATGACCTCCGCGGAGAACAACGGTACCTCCGCTGGACCCAGGTGGCGCCGCCGCGCCGGTACCTCCATATCCTTCCCTCAGGCAATGGGCAACGCACTGCCTACCTGTGGAACGAGGCCGGCGCGTCCTGGGTGAGCTTCGCCGAAGGGGCCGGCGGACGGATGACGGAACGAATCCGTCTCGGCATCGAGCTGCAAGGAGAAGTCCAGGCGCCGGCGTCCTGGCACCCGAACGGCCGATGGCTAGCCATTCACGACCCGCAGCAGATCGCGATTGTGGACGCCCAGACCCGCAAGGTGGTGATCCACCCAGTCGGCGACGTGACGTCGGTCGGCTACATCGACAACGGCAACCGCATCGCCGTCGGCGCCAGTCCAGGCATCAGGCACCTTGACGCCGACCTGAGAACTCGGACGACGGCAGCCGACTGGGTCGCGGACTGCTGCACAACTCCCTCGCCGGACGGCAAGACAGCGGTGCTGTTCCAGGAGGGCCGGAGTGGCGCGACGATGTCCTGGCGCGTCATCGAGGCATCGACCGGCAAGGTCCTCAACGGAGGCGAACTGTCGACCTGGCTGAACGCCGCCGCCTACTCACCCGACGGCGGGCTGATAGCGGGCACTGGGACCAGCGGCGTCGTCACCATCGACCCCGTGGTCGGAACGGTCAAGACCGCTCCGACCACGGGTCACAAGACGGAAGGGGTGAGCATCCACTTCTCCCCGGACGGCAAGCGCCTCGTCTCGGGATCCGCAGACGGCACTGTCACAGTCTGGGATGCCGAGTCGCTGGGCAGCCTGATGACAGTCGCCACTGCGACCGAGGCCACCCCGATTCCTGTTGCCCCGGTCTTCGCGCAAGGCAGCAACGAGCTGATCAGCATTCCGGCGTACGACGGGAAGACGTACTACTGGGACACGCTCGACGTCGCGACCCTCGCCTGGGCCTGCGTGATGGCCGGGCGGAACCTGACTACGGCCGAATGGAGCCAGGCGTTCCCGGACCGGCCTTACCAGAAGACGTGTCCGTGACTGTCAGACCTCGACCTTGAAGGGGTCGTGTTCGGTGAGGAGTTTGTCGAGGCGGGCCTGGTCTACGCGGTTGGTGACCTCGGAGAGTTCCTGGCGGTCGCGGATGACCTTGGAGAGAGTGATCGTCGAGGTGACGACGTACAGCAGGCCCAGGGCGAGGAAGGCACGCACCCAGCCGGCCGCTGGCAGGTAGACGAGGGCGATGACCATGGCGATCACCGAGATGGCGAAGGACAGCACAGCCTGGACGTAGTAGGCCGCGGTCTGCGACGGCTGAATGGTTTTCGTCATGCGTCACATCGTCGTCGCCGCCGCAGCCACGCCACATGCGCCGAACTACTCAGATTCCAGGCGGAGCCGCCGGCCTGAGGCGATGCCGAGTTGGGTGAAGACTGATCACCCCAGGCGCCGGCGAAATCGCCTGCGAGGTGTCCTCGACCGTCCACGCCTTCACTTTTCAGCCCGCACCTGCGCCGCCATCCGCTCAGCCCGCTCCCGAACCGACAACCCACCCGGCACTGACCCCTCGGCGCCTCAGGCACCCGACGTACCTAGGAGCGAAGGCAGGACAAGCACCCGGGCTGTGACGGCGGTCTGCTACTTCGAGGGCTCTGAGACGGTGGTGATTCGCGCTGTGCGGCTGATTCGTTGGGCTGGGCCAAGCCCCAGTGAGTTGCGAGCAGCCGTCAACAGTCGCTCGCGTGCCTCCTGCTGGGCGCGTCGCAGCTCAGCCCAGTGATCCGGGTCCGGTACGGCGACGTCGTTCAACGCGGCCGTGTGAACCGCGTTGTCCGCGTCGTGAAGTCGCTCAGCGGCTGTGACGACGGCAGCCGGCGCAAGCAACCTCAGCCTGGTCAGACTCTCGATCCGCTGCTGGTGCGACTCGACAGCGATCGTGCGGAACTGCGTCATGTCGTCGCCTCGCAGCCGGGCGTCGTACGACCTCTGTCCCGCCCCCGCAAAACTGGCATCGAGGAAGGCGACCAACGTGTCAGTCATCGCCTCCCGGCGCCACCGCCGCTCATCCCTCTTACCGCCTACCACCAACGCGGCCCCTGACAGCACCGCCGCAATACACGCCGCGACCGCCGCAACGACCTCAGGCAAGCCCGCCACCAAAGCTTCCGCTCCCTCGACTCACCACGCCGGCGGCTAGGCGCGACGTGCGGACTTCTGAGTAGGGCGGGTGGGACTCGAACCCACGACCCAAGGATTACGAAAGCCATGGTACTCGCCACCCTGGCCAACTTCAGGCTTGCGGAGTTCGGAATCCGGCACCTCTGGCTGATTGAAACCACTCTGTTTGACAAATTTCATGTCACGGGGAGGCGGCTGCGGGGCAATGAGGCTCGCTCGCCCGATGTCGCACTGAGCTCATCCGCGAGGTTGTCCACGGCAAAGATAGGCTCGCTGTCGCACGGCTGGTCGTGACGATGGTCGGTCTGTTCCTCCAGGCACGTTCGCTAGGTGCAGCAATGTCGGCTCGCACTTCTGCTAGCGCCGAGCGTGTGCAAGGTTGGCTGGGGCATTGGAGGTGCGACATGTCCGATGAGACTCGTGTGCACGTCAACACCCAGCGAGTCGATGCATTGGAGCGAGCAGCGGCGCTATCCGGCGCGGCGTCGATCGTCCTCGGCGGGGTCGGCGCAACGCTTGCCGACAAGGGCGGTCGCGGGCTCAATCCGGGGCAGACCGATGAGGAACTCGCGGCTGGCTTCGCCCTGTACATGAACGAGGCCCGGACCGGGGCCGCGCTCATGGGTGCGGCGACGGTTCTGGGTTTGATATTCCTCGGACCTCTGTGGTCGCGCATCAGGCGCGGGTCCGGATGGCTCGCGGTGATCGTCGTGGCCGGCGGGGTCGCCGGGGCTGGGGTCCAGATTTTGGCGGCCGTGTTCACGATCGCGGGCATGACGGCCGGAGCGTTCAACGACGGGCAGACCGCTCGAGTGTTGATGACCCTGGAATGGGATACCGCACGTGCCGTCGTGCCGACATACCTTGCGATGGTCGCTGCGGCAACCATCGCCGGCTTTCGCCACCACGTCTTCGGACCAGCGTTCCGCTGGTTCAGCCTTGCCTTTACGATGCTTCTAACCGTCGCGTTGATACCGGTCGGCCCGGCCGGTGCGATAGGTCTGTCCGGCGGTATTTGGGTCATAGCGGCCTCATTGCTCCTCGCCTTCCAACGAGTGCAACCCGCGCGCGCAGCCGAGAGTTGAGCCGACGGACTGCTGCAACGCGGTGGCGCGCTTGGCTTGCTGACAGAACACCGCGAGCGCTCTCTCCGCCTTCCTCTCCGTGGTGCGGGAGGCCAGTTGAGTGCCTTCTCGGCGGCGTACGCAGCCGCGCCGGCCGCGGTGGCCTCGGGAACGCTGAGGCCAGCCTTTGCTGTGGCAGCAGCGGTACCTGCGGCGATCGCCGAACCGACTGCACCAGGCATGGATCCGATGAGGGTCTGGACGGGTTGCGTCGGATTGAAGGCCGACGGCGCGTACGCCGCCCTGGCAGTGTGAGCTACCGGACGCAGAACGTCCGGAATCGGGGGTACGTTGCTGGCATGCCCGACTTCACGATCAAGGCGCTCACGCCGGAGACGTTCGACGACTTCGCCGCTCTCGTCCTGCGGAACAAGGGCATGTTCGCCAGCTGCTGGTGTACGCATTTCCATCCCGACTGCGCGGAGAAGGGCTAGAGCGCCGAGGGGAACCGGGCGCTCAAGCACCGTCTGGTGGCCGACGGGATCGCGCACGCGGCGCTGGTCTACGACGGCGACCGGGCCGTCGCCTGGGCGGAGTACGGATCGCCCGAGGAGCTGCCCAACATCCAACACCGCAAGGAGTACGTCGCCACTGCCGAGCGACTGCCCGACTACCGGGTCACCTGCATCCTGGTCGAGCGCGGTCTTCGCGGTCAGGGCCTGGCGGCGATCGCCCTGCGCGGAGCGGTCGAGCTGATCGCGCAGGCCGGCGGCGGCCTGGTCGAGGGCTACCCGCACGACACCGGCGGCGTCCGGAAAAAGAACTCGTCGTTCCTCTACAACGGCACCCGCACGATGTACGAGCGCGAGGGCTTCACCTACGACCGGCCCAAGGGCCAGGGCAACTGCGTGATGGTGCGCGAGGTGGCCCCGAGCACGCGCGACTGAACCGGTCCAGGGCTCTACGCGGAGACGATGGCAACGCGGCACCGCCGTCTGTACGAGTCGCTCAGCTTCTCCACGGGGGCAGATGGCGTGCTCGGTCACCTTGGGCGGGGACGTGCGAGCTGCGCATTAGGGGCGATGATGCCTCATCAACCAGCCTCTCCAGGCGTCAGAAGTGTGTTCGGAGGGACTCCAGCCCCGTTGATCGATCCTCTGGACTCCATTTCGCACCACGAATGATCCCAAGGGCGAGCGACGGATGGCGCCCCGACGCCACGCCGGACCACCCGAACCAACAGTTGAGGTGGAGGTGGGGGTCATGATCTGGGGCGGGCGCGGCGTTGACCGTACTCTCAGGTCGCGTGGTGCGGGTCCTCCTCATTTGCATTGATTGTGCTCGTCTTCGTTACCACTGGGTGCGCCTTTCCTGTAGACGGCGCCGACTCGGCCGAGTCGAGTCCCCTGCATCGAGCAACGCCCCGGGTCAATCCCAACATCCTTCAGCCCGCGACCGGCACGGCCGAGCTGGTCTCGGCAGAACTCCGCCGAATCCGTCTCATGGCTGCTCGGCCCGACGTGCCTGGATACACGCGAGACCAGTTCGGACAGACCTGGACCGATGACCATGCAGCACGTGGCAGCACGTGGTGGCCACAATGGCTGCGACACCCGCAACGACATACTCACGGCCCAGCTCACCGCCGTGCGGTACCGCGCTCGCTGCAAATGCGTCGTCATCGCCGACACCCTTCCCACCGCCCCATACACCGGTCGCCAGCTCGAGCTCTGCAATGCCGCCGCGACCAATGTGCACGTCGACCACCTATACCGGCTCGGCCGAGCGTGGGACATGGGCGCGGCGCGGTGGCCGCTTCAGCGACGCGTCGACCTTGCCAACGACCAGGCCGCGAACTTGCTCGCTGTCGACGGATCGGCCAGCGCCTCCAAGAACGACGCCGGCCCTGGCGAGTGGATGCCACTCAACCGCTACCGCTGCACCTATGTTCTGCGATACCTCCAGATCGCCCGCAAGTACATGCTTCCGATCACCGCGGCCGTCGCGACACCGCCTAGACAGCCAGACTCGACGCCGATATGCCAGCCGTTGGCTGACGAACGCCGTACTCGTCGAGGATCCGGATACGGCCTGTTGCGTTGAGGGTTCGAGGAAGGGCGATGCGGCGGCTAACGACGACGAGTCGTCCGCTACGACGCTGATCGGCCTCCTCGAAGATCCTGCGCTGGGCGACGCTACGTACCGTTCGGCATCCCACCGAAGGTTCCTGACTGCGGTGGGCGCAACGCCGTCGCCGAACTGACTGGCGAACGCGCGACCTCCCTTCCTCCAGTTCGTTGTCCAAGGCACCTGAGGGTGATGCTCGACCATCGGCGTCCAAACCTGGGCGAGCGACTCCAGATCGTCCAGTCGTCCCCGCCGTAGCTGCGTCATGGCGTCACGATGCCACGCCACGCTGGCCGCCGGAGCGGTCGAGCCTGCGCGCATTCCGTCACGGGCCCGGGAGCGTGGCGTCCCCGGACCAGTCGCTACCCCGGTCGCGCCGGTCGCCGCCCCGGCGTGGGTCAGTCGTCCGCCTTGACCAGCTTGATGAAGTTGCTGTCCTCGCCGTCCACCTTGTGCTCCTGGTAGACCACCTTGAGCCCGCTGCGGTCGAACGTCTCGAACCACTCGTCCCAGGAGACCTCGCGCAGGTTGTCGCCGCCGTACCCTGGGAAGTCGAGCCGCAGCACGCCGGCACCGGCGCCCTCCTCGGTTCCCTCGACGACCGTGGGTTTCGCGCCGCGCCGTTCGGCCCAGTCCTTGATCGTGTCGTGCTCGGTGGTCTCGAGGGTCTCGCCCTGGTGCGATTCCTCGGTCTTGTCTGCCATCTCGTTTCCTCTCCGCGCTGCCCGGCGGTTCCGGGACAAGCACATCTCGTTCGTGGTCAGTCGGCGTCGAGCACGGCGCGGCCTCCGCGCCGGTCGTTTTGGGGGTACCTCCGCTCACCTGCCCGGCCACGGGGGCGCCCTGCCACCACGTGCAGAACGCCGGGCTGTGGGTGGCGTCGGCGACCACAACACATCCGCCGACCGCCACTCCGCCCCCAGCACGCCCGCACAATCAGCCGGGCCAGGTATCACTCCGCCGCGCGGTCCGCGGCATCCGCCTCGGGGACCGTTCTGCTCCATTCCAGTTCGGCGTCCACGCCAACATGACATGCCTGCCATCAACTGTCCGTTACCCCGTGCCGGCAGGGCCGACGAGCGCACCAGAACACCGCGGCGCCGGAGCCGCGGCGTTCTGGACTCGCCCGGCGCGGCTGATGCGGACGAACTGGAGGTGTAAGTCGGCGTCTATCTGTTGTCGATGGCGCCTTCGGTTTCGATGCGCTCCTTGCGCACCTCACCGGACACGGTCTCCTCGTCGGTGCGCTGTTCCTTGCTCAGTCGGACCCGTTCGACCGGCTCGACGTGAGTTTCGACCACCGGCTTCTCCTCGTGCAGGACGACCTCGTGTTCTTCCTCCGAGATCTCCGGTCCCGACGTGGCCGCGGCGATGTTGTCGTCGGTGATCGGTTCACGCTCTACCACCGCCCGCTCGCGCTGTACCGGCACCGTGGTCTGCACGTGCTCGGTCTCCACGTACTTGCGCAGCCGGACTCGGCCGGTCTCCTGCCGCTGGGTGCCGACGTCGAGCCGCTCCTCCGAGCGCGTCATCGCCTCGTCCGTGGTCGGACCCGAAATATCACGGCCCACCATGTCGTCACCCACGTCACCGGTGTCATCGCGGTGCCGCCCGGCCGGCGCGTCATAGCCCAGGCCGTAGTACTCAAACAGCCTCTGTTCGTCCTCGTCCGACAGGTGCCCATCGTCAGGGCTGACGTTCGGTGCCTCCTTGACCCGGTCCTTGGTGAACGGCACCGACAACCCCGCATCGGTCACCGTCGCCTCGGCCAGCGGAACAAAGCTTTCACTCATCCCGAACAGCCCCGTGTTCACTGTCGCGAAGTCCGGTCTGCCTGTCTGGTCGTCGAGAAACACCTGGCCCACCCGGCCGATCTTGGTGCCGTCGCTGCCGTAGGCATCACGACCTATCACCCTCTGCACCTGATCCTGGTCAATCATGAGCTACCCCTCACATATCTGGATTGATGGCGTGAGGTACCCCCCAACTTCCTGTGTATTCCCATCGCATAAGTTCGCGGCCATCCACCCTGTGTGACAACCGGGACCGCGGTCCGGCGAAGCCATTGCGAACCCTGTTGCGATCGAACGGTCCCAACCGGTCCGTGTGGCGGCCTCGGAGCGGAAACCAGCGCGTGACCCATCACGTGCGACCTCCCACGCGCCGACGTAGGGCAGCCATCGGGCGAGCACTTCCCGGTGCGGATGAGCTCGGTGCAACCGTGGCGGACCGTCGGCCGGCGTGGGCCGGCCGACGGTTCTGGGTTGGGCGGTTGGTGTCAGTCGATGACGCGGAAGCCGTTGCGTTGGCCCAGTTTTGTCAGGCTCAGCCTGCCTGGGATGCCGTCGAACGGCGGCGGGACTGTGGCCTTCTGCCACTTGGCGTAGGCCTTGCGGAACTCGGTCCCGGCGTAGCCGTCGACGAACTCCGCCGGCTTGAGGCCCTGGTGCCGCAGCGCCTTCTCCACGATCAGGACGTCCTTCTCGTGCAGCCCCTGCCCCTGCGGACGGAACTGATCACGATGGGCGGCATCCCGGACGTTGCTGAGGTCGACAGCCGGCAGCAGTGGTGTGGGCGCGCCCGGCCGCCAGATCCGGACTCCGTTGACGTCCTCGCTCCAGCCGCGGTACCGCTGTCCCCAGCTGCGGGTGATGAAGGAGATCGCAACCCTGTCGATCTTGCCGCGCCGCTTGATGTCGTTGCTGAAGCAGGTCCCGTCGCCGGCGCTGATGGCGACGTGCCCGTCACCTCCGTTGGTCCACCACACCGGGACTCCGAGCGGCGGCGTACCCGTGGTCCCGTGCCTGAAGTCGGTCCCGAAATAGCCCTTCTCGGCCGACCCGTACAGCGGCCCGACGTTGAAACAACGCCGGACGAAGACCAGACACAGGCGGAACCAATCCTGGCTCGGGTTGGTCACTTGGCCCTTCGCGAAGGTGATCGCGGCCTGCCCGGTGCGGATCGCCATCTCACTCATCCCCTTCCGGATCGACCTCGTCGGCCGACTTCACGGCATCGTCGGGCCGAGTCTCCTGACCCGGTTCCTCGCCCGGTGCCAAGGCGACCTCATCGCTGTTGCCGCCCGGCTCGGCGAACTCGCTGTCGAGCGCCGGGTCATCGGCCAGCACCCCCTCCGACTGGCTCAACGGCAGCAACGTACTTTCGTCCAACACGTCGACAGATTGGGAACTGTCGACCACTACCTCGCTCATCGCGAAACCTCCCCCTGTTTGCTGGTACTCCCACTAACTACGCTCACGCCACCCCTGCCACATCCGAGGGAACCCCTCAGATCCGCGCCACGAACCCCTCAGATGCGCAACCAGCCTTCAGACCGCTCAGATGGTCAGCTCGCCGTCGACCAGACGCTGACGTTCCTTCGGGCCGGCTTCGAGTAGTGACGGACGGATCAGAAGGCCGCCGGACCGCGTCAACAGGGACGGATTTGAGCCTCACGAGCCACGCTGAGGGCAGCCGGCGAATGCAGTCGCGCTGACGCTTCGACTTGGGGGACCGAGCTGCCATGTGCAGACCGCAGCATGAGATTCATGGCACAGGTCATGGCATACGAGTCGTCGGAGCCTTCGACCGAGCCGTGTGAAATCCGTCTGACCTGCGCACTTTGTGTTGTAGGGCGGGTGGTGTTGTGGTTCAACACATCCCGGACGGGTGTCTCACGACATGCCGGACTGA
>NZ_JBSFBL010000071.1:0-32078 GCF_053592935.1 Kribbella sp. NPDC002412 | reverse complement strand
CCGTCGCGGGTGACGAACGTCACCGGCAGGGTTTCGCGGGCCGGCTTGGCGTCGTGGATTCGCGTCGCCGGCAACCGGCGGCTGCGGCTTCTCGCCGTCCTGGAAGGCGGCGCGCAGCAGGCCGGCGGGGGTCGCCAAGTCCTCGCGCAGCGCCTTGGCCAGCGGCTTGCCGGCAACCTTCTCGATCAGCATGCCGAGGAGCACGTAGCTGGGATTGCTGTAGGTGTACGTGCCCGGCTGCCCGATCGGCGCGGAGTGGTAGGACAACGCCTGCTCGGCCGTCCAGGACCTGTCCGTCGCGGCCTTGATCGCGGCGTCCATCCGGCCGTAGTCGGCGGGGAGATAGTTCGGTACGCCGGACAACATCGCCAGGTGTTGCCGCACGGTCGCGTTGTTGGCGGTCAGCTTGTGCTTCACGTACGTCGAGATCGGCGCGTCCAGGTCGACGCTTCCCTGGCCGGCGAGCAGCATCAGCTCGGCGGCCACGAACGTCTTCGTGATGCTCGCGACCCCCATGGTCGTGCCCGGCCCGATCGCCCTGCCTGCCACATCGACACCGGCCGCGCCGGACCAGACCCACCGGTCCGTGACGACGGCCGCGCTCACTCCCCGCGACGCCGCCTCGTCCCCCGGATTGGCGCCGTACCGGCTGACGACCTTCGCGAGCACGGCCTGCAGCGTTTCCGACTTGCCGGGCTCCAGCGTCGCCGCCGCAGGTTGCGGCCAGCTTGGCGGCGCCTCGGAGGTCGCCGCGACCTGCCCTCCGCTGTCCGCGCCGCACCCGACCAGCGCGAGCCCCACCACCGCCGCAACGATCCCCCACCGTCTCATCCCCCGATGGTGGCACCCCGGGAGTTCACCGCGGCATCCGCGAAGTCGTGGATCAGGCGGGACCGCCGGGACGCGATCCAGGCAAGGCAGACCTTGTTGGCGGCGATGTCGTTCACCGGTACGACGGCCACGTCCGGCCGGTGGTAGAAGGTGGCCACCGACAGCGGCAGGATCGACACCCCGCTCCCGGCCGCGACGTGCTCCAGCTTCTCCTCGACACTGCGCTGCACGGGCACCGGTCGCGCCGTACCCGTTCGCAGCTCCGACGCGATGTCCCGCCACTCCGGTACGGCGTCCGGGGCCTGCAGCAGATGCTCGTCCGCCAGATCGGCGATGTCGATCGCCGGCTTCCCCGCCAGCCGATGATCGGCCGGGACCATCGCGACCCGCGGCTCCTCGAACAGCGGCCGGATGCTCAACCCTTCCTGCGGAATCGGCAGCCGGACGATGCTGACGTCGACCCGGCCGTCGTGCAGCACGTCCACCTGGTCGTCCCAGGTCGTCCGGATCACCTCGACCTCGACATCGGGGTGTACGGCGGCGAACGCCCGAACGGCCGGGGTCACGGTGATACCGGGCATGAAGCCGACGGTGAACGTCTTCGGCCCGCGCGCGGCCCGGACCACGCGGCGCCGCATCGCCTCGGCCGACGCCAGCAGCGGCCGGGCGTCGTCGAGCAACTGGCGACCGGCCGGGGTCAGCTCGGTGGATCGCTTGGTGCGCACGAACAGCTGGACCTTGAGCTCGTCCTCCAGCGCCCGGATCTGCCGGGACAGCACCGGCTGTGCGATGTGCAGGCGCTCGGCGGCGCGGCCGAAGTGCAGCTCCTCGGCGACCGCGACGAAGTACCGGAGCTTGCGGAGGTCGACATCCATAATACCTTCAGGGTATTACAGCCGCCGGAACAGGTCTTGGACGGCGGGGGTGGCGCGCACGCATCGTGGAAGCGAAATCCCGACCACGAAAGGCAGTTCGCACCATGACTCTGCAGGACCAGCGCGTCGTCGTCCTCGGCGGTACGTCGGGTATCGGCCTGGCGACCGCGCAGCTCGCGGCCGCCGCGGGCGCGACCGTGATCGTTGCCTCCAGCAACCCTTCGTCGGTGCAGCGGGCGCTGGAGACGCTGCCCGCGTCGGCGACCGGCACGGCGCTCGACCTGACCGATGCGGCGGCGGTGACGTCCTTCTTCGACGGCCTCGATCCCTTCGACCACCTCGTGTTCACCGCCGGCGAGCCGCTGACGCTGCTCGAGGTCTCGTCGATGGACCTGTCCCGGGCTCGGCAGGCGTTCCAGCTCCGGTACTTCGGCGCGCTGGGCGCGGTCAGCGCGGCTGCGTCCAGGATCCGTCCGGGTGGTTCCGTCGTACTGACGACCGGTGCGGCGGCCGACCGTCCCGGGCCTGGCTGGTCCGTGGCGGCCAGCGTCTGCGGTGCCGTGGACACTCTGGTCCGCGCGCTGGCGGTCGAGCTTGCGCCGCTCCGCGTGAACGCCGTCAAGCCTGGCGTGGTTCGCACTCCACTGTGGACCGACCTGTCCCCGGACGCGCTCTACGACGCGACGGCGAAGACACTGCCGGTGGGTCGAGTGGGCGAGCCGGCGGATATCGCCGCTGCGTACGTCTTCCTGATGACGGAAGGCTTTGCGACCGGCAGCATCGTCAGCGTCGACGGGGGCCATGTGCTCGTGTGAGGGTGGGCCCATGGCACGCGTTCTGGTGACCGGGTCCGCGGACGGGCTGGGTCAGATGGTGGCCCGTGAGTTGATCGAGCAGGGGCACGAGGTGGTGTTGCATGCGCGGAACGCGCGGCGCGCTGACGACGCCATGAGTGCGCTACCGAAGGCCGCTGGCGTGGTGATCGGGGATCTTTCGAGCATTGACGAGACTCGCGGCGTGGCCCGGCAGGCCAACGACTCCGGGCGGTTCGATGTCGTCGTCCACAATGCGGCAGTCGGGTATCAGGAGCCGCGGCGCGAGACGGTCGACGGGCTGGAGCACGTGTTCGCGGTCAACTCCCTGGCGCCGTACCTGCTGACTGCGTTGATCGAGCGGCCCGATCGGTTGGTGTATCTGAGCTCGGGGATGCACGAGGGTGGCGACGTCGTACTGGACGATCTGCAGTGGGTCCGGCGTCGGTGGAGCGGGTCGCGGGCGTACTCGGACTCGAAGCTGCACGACGTGATCCTCGCGTTCGCGGTCGCCCGGCGCTGGCCCGCCGTACTGTCGAACGCCGTCGATCCGGGCTGGGTCCCGACGCGGATGGGCGGCCGCGGCGCGCCCGGCGACCTCGGCCAGGCGCACCTCACGCAGGTGTGGCTGGCGACGGCGCCGAGCACGCCGAGCGGCGGGTACTACTACCACCTGCGCCCGCACGCGACCCACCCGGCGGCCGCGGACCCCGAGGTGCAGGACGCGTTCCTCGAGGTCTGCGGCTCGCTCACCGGGGTGCCGTTCCCCGGCTGATCACTCCTGTACGACGTACAGCGTGTTGCCGTCGGGGTCGCGGAAGGTGAACATCGGCGGGACGTCGGGCCAGAGGATCAGCTCGTCGGTGTCGACGCCTTCGGACTGCAGATGCTTGTGCGCGGCGGCCGCGTCGCCGGTGACCAAACGGACGCCGGTGTCCGTCGGGCCGTCGCCCGCGCCTGGGGTGAGCGCAAGGTTGGTCGGAGAGCCGGGCGGCGCAACGACGATCCAGCGCCCGCCGATCGCGGGCAGCGGAGCATCCATCAGCAACTCGAACCCGAGCGCCCCGGTGTAGAACGCAAGCGCACGATCCTGATCCCCAACCGGGACACCAATCGTCCGGATACCGGTGAAGTGGTTCATCTCTACCTCCTGATGGTGGGTGCTTTCACCAAGGGGTAGAGACAGCGCCAGAGATTTCGACATCCCCGGGCCGGAATGTTCTTCACACCGCCCGAGCCACTGCGAAAGGGCGAAGCCCCGGACGGCTGCACGGCGGCGGTCCGGGGCTTCTTCGGGTGGGTTACTTCGCGACCACTCGGAGGCTGAACTCGGCCTTGCCGTCGCCGGTCGAGCGGACGACGTAGCCGCCCGAGCGCAGTGCTGCCAGGTCCTTGTTGGAGCTGAACTCCCGGCTCAGCGAGCCGGCTGCCTCGAAGTCGATGTAGCCGATCGTCACCGCGCCCTTGGTGTCGGGCAGGGCCTGCTTGAAGGTGTCGGTCCCGCCCAGGTTGCCGCCCTTCAGCACCTGGTCGGCGTACGACTGGTCGGTGGCGACCACCAGCGAGTCGTCGTCCTTGGCGGTCTCGATCGGGATGTTGCCGTTCGCCTTGCGACGCAGCAGGTCGGTGAGCTTCTCCACCACCGGCTCGGCCTTGGCCGGGTCGGTCTCCATCCGGGCCGCGATCTTCGGGCCGTTGCCGGAGTCCTTGTCGATGGCGACCGCCAGGTTCTTGCCGAGCAGGCTCTTCAGGTCGTCCGGCAGGGTCAGGCCGGTCTCGTCCTGGAACGCCTCGGTCATCTGCTGGAGGTTGCCGTTCGAGGCCTTCTCGACCTGCTTCCACATCGTGTCGACCAGGTTCTCGCCACCGGAGATCGCGATCGCGCCGGCCGTGGTCTCGGGCAGCTGACCGATCAGCTGGCCGGCGTCGGCGCCGTCGACCTTGACACTCTGGTCACCGTGGGCGACGCCCTTCAGCTGGACGTACGACGAGTCGAACCGCAGCGCGGCCGCCATCGACGCGTCCGAGATCCCGGCCAGCTCCTCGGACTCGACCTTGCCGGAGATGTCCGCGATGCCCTTCATGTCGGCCCAGACCGAGGCGAAGCCCTGCTCGCCGAGCGCGCTCATGTCCGCGCTGAACTTGGCGTTCTTCTCCAGCGGATTGTCCTTGCTGGTGGCAACGGCCTGGTCGACGGTGGCCTGGTCGTCGGCGAGCAGCACATAGCCGTTGCTGAACGCCCGGCCCGGCTTCTTGTCCTCGTTCGCCATCAGCTTGTCCAGGCCCTTGGCGGCCTCGTCCTCGTTCTTCACCTCGACGGCGACCACGACGACCGGCTCGTCCTTGCCGTCGGCGGGCGGCAGCGCGGCCAGGCCGGCGCGTTCGCCGAGCCACGGCTTGACGTCCTTGTCGTAGTCCACGTCGGCGAGGTCGTCACCGGCGTACTTCTTGATGCTCTCGAACAGCTTCTGGCGCAGGTCGTCCTGCTCGCCGGTCAGGCCGAGGTTCTCCTTCACCGACGGGAACTTCAGCAGGTACCGGATCGCGGCGACCTTCTGGCCGGCCGACGGGTTCAGGTCCACGCGGGCGTAGGCGACCGCGTTGCCCGGCAGCACCGCGGCCGGCTGCTTGCCGCCGTTCAGCTTGGCGTAGGCGAAGATGCCGCCGCCGGCGACCACCAGCACCATGGCCAGCGCCGCGACGATCGGGATCAGCTTGCCGCGCTTCTTCTTCGGCTCCGGCTGCCACTGCTGCTGTCCCGGTCCGAACCCGGGACCCTGCGGCGGCTGCCCACCGACATGCATCTGCTCGTACGACGACTGCCCACCAGGCTGTCCGTACTGCGGCGCACCCTGCTGGTACTGCGGCTGCTGCGGCCCACGCGGCGGCTGCCCGTAGTGCTGAGGCTGACCCTGCGGACCGGGCTGACCCGGCTGCTGGTACGGCGGCTGCCCAGGCTGACCGTACTGAGGCTGACCCTGCGGGCGAGCCTGCTGCGGCTGGCCCTGCTGCGGGTACTGCCCCTGGTTGCCCTGAGCATTCATCGGCGGACGCGGTGCGCCCGGCCCCTGCGGACCGCCGTACTGGTTCGGGTTCTGCGGACCGCCCGCACCCGGGTACTGCGGGTTGGGCGGATAGTTCTCGGACATAAGCTCCCTCGCGTGGTCCCAAGCGGCCTCACCCGCTGGGCTAGGTCGTGCCCGGTGCTCCAGCGCCTCCTGCGCGGCACTCGGCACGGCATCTCGCCGAGCACCTGCTCGCGACGGCGCCGGAGCACCGGGCACGACCAGTCAGGCTAGTGCACCTGCGGCGAGGACTCTGACGTGCCAGGTTGCGATGTGGTTGCAACCGGAGTTGTGGTCGGCTCGGCACGCCAGGTCGTGGCGGCGATGATTGCGGCCGCCAGCGCCGCACCGACCAACCATGCCGCAGCAGGGGTCCACGTGTGCAGCTCGAGTGGGGCCGAGACCAGGTCACCCGGCTTGGCGGCCTCCAAGCGCGGCTGGAGCGGGTCGTGGCCGAGCAGCATGCCGACGCCCCACGCGACCCCCGAGCCGAGCACCGCGCCGAGCGTGACGATCGCGACCGACCACGGACCGTAGTTCCGCAGCCACCAGAACAGCGCGCCACCCAGCACCAGCGCGACGAGGAACCCGATCGCGGTGAAGGCGCCGTCCGGCCCGAACACCCGGGTCATCTGCTCCTCCCCCAGCGCGCCGCCCTGCTCGTCCACCGTGTACTGCGCCAGCGGCGAGAACTGCTGCCACGCCCACCCGGCCACCACGCCGGCGACCAGGAACCCGATCACGGTCACCGCGATCGCCTTCGCCCACGGCATCGCCGGCTCCTGCGGCGGCGGCGTACCGAAGGGAACTCCCGACGGCGGCGGCAGGTACGGCGAAGGCTGAGCAGACTGGGGTTGCGTCACCTCGACAGTGTGCCGCACCAAGTCCAGCAACCCTCAACTGGCCCGAAAACGAACGTCCCGCACACCCTCGGCGACCGGGAGTGTGCGGGACGTTCAGCAGTACTACTCGCCGACCAGCTGGGAGTAGTGCGTGGTGAGCGACACGTGGTTGACGCCGTTGAAGACGCCGGGGATCTTGCCGTACGACGTGATCGCGGTCGCGGCGCCGTTCGCCTTGCTCATGGCGTACAGGTAACCGGACTGGGTGTCGTGGTCCACGCCGGCGACGAGCGAGCCACCGCGGGTGCCGCAGCCCTCGACGACCAGCGACTCGTAGGCGGCCCACCCGGTGCTGCGGATCAGCTTCAGCACCGGCTTCGCGCCCGCGGCGACCGGGATGCGAACGGTGTAGAGCGCACCGGCGTTGGTCGTCATCAGCAGTGTGTCGTACGTCGCGGTCTCGCTGATCACGGTCATCGCCTTGAAGCCCCGGAAGCCGGGCAGCGGGCCGAGCGACCGGAAGCCGGTGCCGACCATCTGGTACCGGTACAGGCTGCCGTTGGTGTTCAGGCCGTACAGGTACGCGTGCCGGGGCTGCGCGACGCTGTAGTTGGACGTGGCGATCGACTTGAAGGTCGACCAGCCGGGCCCGACCTTCTTGAAGGTGGGCACCGGGTTGCCCTCGTCCGGCAGGTACGTCGTGTGCCG
Organism: Kribbella sp. NPDC002412; assembly: GCF_053592935.1. Lineage (NCBI taxonomy): Bacteria > Bacillati > Actinomycetota > Actinomycetes > Propionibacteriales > Kribbellaceae > Kribbella > Kribbella sp. NPDC002412. The sequence goes on along the minus strand of NZ_JBSFBL010000071.1, from coordinate 24,945 downwards.
GTACAGGTTCGCGCCCTGCAGGAGCAGGCCGTAGTAGTAGAACTGGGTGCCGGCGGCGTTCACGGCGCCGTACCAGGTCGCGTTGGCCCGGGTGCCGACATAGTTGAACGGATCCCAGGAGAAGCCGGCCGGCGGCTTGCCGGCCGTCGCGTCGATCTCCTGCATGGTGCCCGCGGCGGTGGGCACACCGATCCAGATCTGGCACGCCTCGCTGACGGCCAGGGCCCGCACCGACTGCGGGTGGGCGACCTTGTCCGAGAAGTGCGGCTTCGGGTCGGCCTGACCGGTGGCGGCGGCCGGAACCGAAGCGACCGTCGCGGCGAGCAGGCCGACGGCGGCGAGTGCAGGCGCGAAGCGCTGCAATTTCATATGGAGTTCCCCCTCCAGAAACGTCTCGAGAGCTCGAGATCGCGCCGACTATAGCTGACGGCACAGACAACCGACGACCTGGTTGCTCCCGGCCCCGATCAGGCCCTCAACCGGCCAGGCAGGACGGGCCGAGCAGCGCCTTCAGGTCCGCCATCAGCGCCGACGTCGGGGTCACCCGGAACCGGTCGCCGATCCGCATCACCGTCGTCTTCTGGCGGGCCTGCAGCCGCAGCTGCACCTCGGTCATCCCCGGGTGCGCCTGCAGGACGTCGCGGAGCTGGTCGACGACCGGCTGGGTGCAGCGGGTCACCGGCATCGTGATCACCACCGGGCCGCTCGGGCCCTCGGTCAGGTCCGGGACGACGACCTCGTCACCGCTCAGCTCGACCCGGTCCTCGCGACGGCGCAACCGGCCCTTCATCAAGATGATCGCGTCGTTGCTCAGCAGGTGCGCGTGCAACTGGTACGCCGAGGAGAACATCATCACCTCGATCGAACCTTCGAGGTCCTCGATGGTGACGATCGCGTAGATGTCACCGCGCTTGTTCACCTTCCGCTGGACCGCCGTGACCAGGCCGCCGATCGTCACCCGGGTGCCGTCCGGCCGGTCCTCGTCGGCGAGCAGCTGGCCGATCGTGCAGTCGCTGCCGTTGGTGAGCACGTGCTCGACGCCGAACAGCGGGTGGTCGGAGACGTAGAGACCCAGCATGTCCCGCTCGTGCGACAGCTTGGTCGCCTTGTCCCACTCCTCGATGTCCGGGACCGTGACGGTGAGCCGGCTGTTGCCCTCGCCCTCCTCGGCCTCGTCGCCCATCGAGAACAGGTCGAACTGGCCGTGCGCCTCGTTCCGCTTCAGGTCGATCGCCTCGTCGACGGCCTGCTCGTGCACCGCGACGACCGCGCGCCGGGCGTGGCTCATCGAGTCGAACGAGCCGGCCTTGGCCAGCGACTCGATCACCCGCTTGTTGCAGACCGGCAGCGGCACCTTGTCGATGAAGTCGACGAAGTCGGCGAACCGGCCCTTCTCCTCGCGGGCCGCGACGATCTCGGCCACCACGTTGACGCCGACGTTGCGGATTGCGGACAGGCCGAAGCGGATGTCGGTGCCGACCGGGGTGAAGTTCGAGTCCGACTCGTTCACGTCCGGCGGCAGCACCTTGATACCCATCCGGCGGCACTCGTTCAGGTAGATGGCCATCTTGTCCTTGTCGTCCTTCACCGACGTCAGGACCGCGGCCATGTACTCCGCCGGGTAGTTGGCCTTCAGGTACGCCGTCCAGTACGAGACCAGCCCGTACGCCGCCGAGTGCGCCTTGTTGAACGCGTAGTCGGAGAACGGGACCAGCACGTCCCAGAGCGCCTTGATCGCCGACTCGGAGAAGCCGTTCGCCTTCATCCCCTCGGAGAAGCCGACGTACTCCGCGTCCAGCACCTCGCGCTTCTTCTTGCCCATCGCGCGGCGCAGCAGGTCCGCTTTGCCCAGCGTGTAGCCCGCGAGCTGCTGGGCGATCGCCATCACCTGCTCCTGGTAGACGATCAGGCCGTACGTCGTGCCCAGGATCGGCTCCAGCGCCTCGGCCAGCTCGGGGTGCAGGTAGCTGACCTCCTGCTGCCCGTTCTTGCGGAGGGCGTAGTTGGTGTGGCTGTTCGCGCCCATCGGGCCGGGCCGGTACAGCGCGCCGACCGCGGAGATGTCCTCGAAGTTGTCCGGCTTCATCAGCCGCAGCAGCGCCCGCATCGGGCCGCCGTCGAACTGGAACACGCCGAGCGTGTCGCCGCGGCCGAGCAGCTCGAAGGTCGGGCCGTCGTCCAGGGTCTTGGCCAGCTCGTCCAGGTCCAGCTTGATCCCGCGGCTGGCCTCGACGTTCTTGACCGCGTCGTCCATGATCGTCAGGTTGCGCAGGCCCAGGAAGTCCATCTTGACCAGGCCGAGCGTCTCGCAGCTCGGGTAGTCGAACTGGGTGATGACCTGGCCGTCCTGCTCGCGGCGCATGATCGGGATCAGCTCGATCAGCGGCTCGCTGGACATGATCACGCCGGCCGCGTGCACACCCCACTGGCGCTTCAGGTTCTCCAGGCCGCGGGCGGTGTCGACGATCTTGCGGACATCCTGGTCGGACTCGTACAGCTGGCGGAACTCGCCGGCCTCGGAGTACCGCTTGTGGGTGGAGTCGAAGATCCCGGACAGCGGGATGTCCTTGCCCATCACCGACGGCGGCATCGCCTTGGTGATCCGGTCGCCCATCGCGAACGGGTAGTCCAGCACCCGGCCGGCGTCCTTGATCGCCTGCTTGGCCTTGATGGTGCCGTAGGTGACGATCATCGCGACCCGGTCGTCGCCGTACTTCTCGGTGACGTAGCGGATCACCTCGGGGCGGCGGCGGTCGTCGAAGTCGATGTCGAAGTCGGGCATCGACATACGTTCCGGGTTCAGGAACCGCTCGAAGATCAGGCCGTGCTGGAGCGGGTCCAGGTCGGTGATCCGCATCGCGTACGCGCACATCGAGCCGGCGCCGGAGCCACGGCCCGGGCCGACCCGGATGCCGTGCTCCTTGGCCCAGTTGATGAAGTCCGCGACGACCAGGAAGTAGCCCGCGTACCCCTTCGAGGTGATGACCTCGATCTCGTACTCGGCCTGCTTGCGGACGTGATCCGGCACGCCGCCGGGGTAGCGCCTGTGCAGGCCGGTCTCGACCTCGGCGACGAACCAGGACTCCTCGTTGTGACCCTCCGGGCAGGGGAAGCGCGGCATGAACCGGCCCTCGCCCTCGGTGAAGCTGACGTCGCACTGCTCGGCGATCAGCAGCGTGTTGTCACACGCCTCCGGGAGCTCCTTCCAGACCTCGCGCATCTCGGCCGCGGTCTTCACGTAGAACTCGTTCGCGTCGAACTTGAACCGGTTCGGGTCGGACAGCGTCGAGCCGGACTGCACGCACAGCAGCGCGGCGTGCGCGGTGGCGTCCTCGGGCTTGGTGTAGTGCAGGTCGTTGGTGGCGACCAGCGGCAGGCCGAGCTCCTTGGCCAGCTTGAGCAGGTCCTTCTGGATGTCCCGCTCGATGCCGAGGCCGTGGTCCATCAGCTCGCAGTAGAAGTTCTCCTTGCCGAAGATGTCGCGGAACTCCGCGGCCGCCTCGACGGCCTCCTTGTACTGCCCGAGCCGGAGCCGGGTCTGCACCTCGCCGGACGGGCAGCCGGTGGTCGCGATCAGGCCCTGGCCGTAGGTGTTCAGCAGCTCGCGGTCCATCCGGGGCTTGAAGTAGTAGCCCTCGAGGCTGGCCAGCGAGCTCATCTTGAACAGGTTGTGCATGCCGGAGGTGTTCTTCGCCAGCAGCGTCATGTGCGTGTAGGCGCCGCTGCCGGAGACGTCGTCGCGGCCCGAGTTCGCGTCGCCCCACTTGACCCGCTTGCGCTCCGAGCGGTGGGTGTGCGGCGTCAGGTACGCCTCCACGCCGATGATCGGCTTGACGTCGTACTTCTTCGCGGTCCGCCAGAACTCGTAGGCCCCGAACACGTAGCCGTGGTCGGTGGTGGCGATGGCCGGCATGCCCATCTCCTGGGCGGTTTTGAACAACTCGTCGATCCGCGCGGCGCCGTCCAGCATGGAGTACTCGGTGTGCACGTGTAGATGCACGAAACTGTCGCTGGACGCCATGTCTGCGCAGACCTCCCAGGGCGTGAGTGAGGGTGACCGCAGCAGCCTAATCGGCGGCACCGACAAGTTCGGTGAGGGGCAGGCCTGGCACGCCGATGCGGCCGCTATCCGGACCCCGGGCCCGGTGGTCGCCCGGTGGTCGCCCGGTGGTCGCCCGGTGGTCGCGCCGTGGTTCGGCGGGGAGGTGGAGCGGCGGACCTGGCGCCGAGCAGGGGTCCTCAGGACGCCAGGTCCGCCGGTCTAGGCACCGTCTGGCAGGAGGGTCCAGACGGCACTGTTCGGGGGCAGCTTCTCGCCGGCCTCGGGGTCGCTGGCCAGCAGCAACGTGCCCTCGACCGGGTTGACGACCGGCTGGGACGTGCAGTTGACCGCGCACGCGAAGCCGTCTCCTCGGGTGAACGCCAGTACGCCGGGCTCGGCCGGCAACCAGCGCAGTTCGCCGGAGCCGGACGCGAGCGCCGGGATCCGGTGCCGCAACGCCAGTGCCTCGCGGTACAGGTGCAGCATCGAGTCGCCGTCGCCCAGCAGCAGGTCCGCCGCGTGGTCGGCGAACCACTCCGGTTGTGGCAGCCACGTCGTACCCGAGCCGCCGTCCGGAGAGAACCCGAAGGAGTCGTGCTCTGCTCTCCACGGTAGCGGTACCCGACAACCGTCCCGGCCGCGCCGCACGCCGCCGGTCCGGTGGAACATCGGATCGGTCAGCACGTGGTCCGGCAGGTCGGTGACCTCCGGCAGCCCCAGCTCCTCCCCTTGGTAGAGGTACGCCGATCCCGGCAGCGCCAGCATCAGCATCGCTGCTGCCCGGGCCCGGGCCCGGCCGAGCTCGAGATCGCCGGGTCCGGCGCCTGGTGCACCACCGGCGTACCGGGTGACGGACCTCGGCATGTCGTGGTTGTTCAGCACCCAGGCGACGGAAGATCCGGACCCGGCGATCGTCTCGAGGCCGCGGTCGATCACGTCGTACAGCGACCGGTCGTCCCACTCGGCACGGAGGAACTCGAAGAAGAAGGTCTGGTGCAGTTCGTCCGGGCGCTGGTACCGGGCGAGCTGCTCGGTGTCGAGCAGGCCGACCTCGCCGACCAGCACCCGCTCCCGCCCGGTGGCCTGCGTGTACTCGTCCGCGATCGCGCGCCAACTGCGCCACACGTCGTGCACCTCGGGCTGGTTCCAGGCGTGCGGGTTGACCGGGTCGCCGGTCACCTCGTCGCAGTCGGCGTCCTCGTGGTCCGGCAGGCCCTCGGCCTTGTGCAGGCCGTGCGCGACATCGATCCGCAGCCCGTCCACCCCGCGGTCCAGCCAGAACCGCAGTACCTCTTCGAAGGCCGCCTCGACGTCCGGATGCCGCCAGTTGAAGTCGGGCTGCTCCTTCGCGAACGTATGGAGGTACCACTGTCCGTCTGAAACTCGTTCCCAGGCAGAACCGCCGAAGATGGAGCGCCAGTTGTTCGGCGGTTGGTCACCCTCGCCGTCGGCGAAGTGGAACCGGGCCCGCTCCGGGCTCCCAGGCCCGGCCTCCAGCGCGGCCTGGAACCACGGGTGCTCGATCGAGCAGTGGTTCGGCACCACGTCGACGATCACCTTCAGGTCGAGCCGGTGCGCGTCCTGGATCAGCCGGTCGAACGACGCCAGCGTCCCGTACTCCGGATGGACGTCGCGGTAGTCGACGACGTCGTACCCGTGGTCGTGCTGCGGTGAGGGGTAGAACGGGTTCAGCCAGAGGCCGTCGACACCGAGCCTGCGCAGATAGGGCAGCCTCGCCCGGACGCCGTCGAGATCGCCGACACCGTCACCGTCCGAGTCCGCGAAGCTACGCACGTACACCTGGTAGATGACGGCAGTCCGCCACCAGTCGGCATGACTCAGCGGCGGGCGACTTGTCTCGGGCATTGGGGGACCTCGGCAACGCAGGGAGGGGCAACGTTGTCACCCAGGATCCCCGGGCCGGGCCGCGCAGACATCGGGACACCTACGGATTTCGGTACGTAGATGCCCTGGAAACGTTACCGATCGGGGTGCTCGGCGACCCAGCGGGCGACCTGGGTGCGGGAGGAGAATCCGAGCTTGCTGAGGATGTGCTCGACGTGGGTCTCGGCGGTCCGCTGGGAGATCACCAGGCGGCCCGCGATCTCCCGGTTGCTCAGCCCCTCGCCGACCAGCACCGCGATCTCGTGCTCACGCCGCGTCAGCTTCCCGGCTCGCCCGGGCTTGGCCGAACGGTCCTTCCCGGTGGCCTCCCCCAGCGCGAGCGCGACCGCCTGCTCGAACGAGTACGCCGCGCCCACCGCGAACGCCTCGTCGAACGCCGTGTCCCCGATCACCGCCCGGATCCGCTCCTCGGCCCGGTCGTCGAACTGGCTGTACGGCGTCGTCTCGTCGACGTGGGCGCCGCTGGACCGCCAGACCGCCCGGGACGCGCCCATCAGCAGCGCGGCCTGCTCCGACGGCGCGCCGGTCCCGGCGCACCACGAGAGCGCCTGCACGCAGAACGCGATCCCGGTCCGGTCGTTCAGCGGCTGCCACAGCCGGATCCCCTCCCGGAACGACCGGGTCGCGTCCTCGATCCGGCCCTGGTCCCGCCACTGGACGATGCCGACACTCCACAACGCGTACGCCTTCGACGAGTCGGCGCCCTGGGACTCGGCCAGCTCGTACGCCGCCCTACTGAAGCCGCCGACCCGCGGGTCACCGAGGAAGAACGTTGCCGCCGACAACAGAATGAGCGCGTCGAACTCGCCCAGCAGGTTCCCGGTCGAGCGGAACCCGGCGAGCGCTTGCTCGAGGTGCCCGAGGGCGCCGGCCAGGTCGCCCTGGTAGATCAGCGCGTGGCCGGTCACCTCGGCGATCCGGGCCCGCAACAGGTCGTCGTCGTACCGCTCGGCGAGCTCCGCGCACTCGGTCAGCAGCCGGGTCATCTGCTCGGGCTCGCCGAGGAACATGGCCAGGTAGCTGCCCGCCCAGAGTCCCAGGGCGCGCTGCGGCGTCTGCTCCGGCGCGGCCTCGATCGCCAGGGTCAGGTACCGGTGGCCCTCGCGCAAGTAGCCGGCGAACCAGAAGTTCCAGATCGGGGCGGCGATCTCGATCGCGACCGGTTCTTCGCCCGGTTCGGCCAGGCAGAAGTCGAGCGCGACCCGCAGGTTGTCGCGCTCGCGCCGCATCCGGATGTACCAGTCGGCCTGCCGCGGGCCGAAGCTCTCCGCCGCCCACCCGGCGGCCAGTGTCCGGAGGTGGTCGCGGTGCCGGAGCCGGAACTCGCGAGTGCGTCCGGCCAGGCGTGTTTGCCCGTACTGGCTGATCGTGGTGAGCATGTCGTACCAGGCGACGCCGTGGTCGGTGGCCATCGTGCGGGTGATGATCGACTTGTTCACCAGGCCGGCGACGAGGTCGAGCACTTCCTCGCGGGCGATGCCGTCGCCGGCACAGACCTGCTCGGCGCCGTCGAGGTCGAAGCCGCCGGAGAAGACCGACAACCGCTCCCACAGCAGCCGCTCGGCCGGCGAGCACAGGTCGTAGCTCCAGGCCACCGCGGCCTCGAGCGCCTGCTGACGAGGTGGTCCGGCCGGGCGACCGCCGGCGAGGAGCCGGAAGCGGTCCTGGAGCCGGTCGAGGATCTGCGCCAGCGAGAGGGTGCGCATCCAGACGGCTGCGAGCTCGAGGGCCAGCGGTACGCCGTCCAGCTGCCGGCACACCTCGATCACCTGGGCCCGGTTCCGGTCGTCGATCTCGAAGTCGGGCAGGACGGCCTGGACACGGTCGGCGAAGAGAACCAACGACTCGTACTGATCGGCGTCGGCAGCCGGCGCCTCCGCCGGTGGCGTTGACAACGGAGGCACGGAGAGGACCTGCTCGCCTTCCACGCCCAGCACGTGGCGGCTGGTCGCCAGGATCCGCAGCTGCGGCGCGGCGGCGAGCAGTTTGCTCACCAGTACGGCGCAGGCCTCGGCGACCTGCTCGCAGTTGTCCAGGACCAGCAGCAGGTGCTTGTCCTCGAGGTACTCGGCCAGGTCAGCGGTCGGGTCCGCCGAGACCTGACTGAGCTCCAGCGCTCCGGTCAGGGTGAGACTGAGGAGTGCGGGGTCGTGCAGTGCGGCCAACTCCACGAACCAGACTCCATCGGGGAACGTACGACGTACCTCTGCTGCCATCCGCACGGCCAGGCGGGTTTTGCCGACTCCCCCGGCGCCGGTCAGCGTCAGCAGACGGCTCCTGGCCAGCAACCGCCTCGTGTCCGCCAGCTCCCGACGCCGCCCCACGAAACTCGTCAGCTCAGCCGGCAACCTCCCAACCGGCCTGGACTCCGCCATGCCTCAGCGTAAGACGGATCTCTGCTCTTGAGACCGGCTCGGCGCGCACACTGATCTTTATGGTGCGCATGGCGCTCGTAGTGGGGTCAGTGCTGCTTCTGCTGGTCGCCGTGCTCTGGGGCTACCAGCGGCAGCTGATCTATCTACCGGACACGACTGCGCCTACGAGTGTGGGCGCCAAGGACGTCGTGCTGGAGACAAGCGACGGGCTGCGGCTGGGTGCTTGGCTGGTGCCACCGCGTGGGGTTGATCGTGGCGTCGCCGTACTGGTCGCCAATGGCAACGGTGGGAACCGGGCCGGACGGGTTCCGCTGGCGCAGGCGTTGGCCGGCGAAGGGCTGACCGTGCTGCTGTTCGACTACCGCGGGTACGGCGGCAACCCGGGCAGTCCCAGTGAGCGCGGGCTGGCGTTGGACGTGCGGGCGGCCCAGGAGTACCTGGTCGAGTACGGCGTGCCGGCTGAGCGGACTGTGTACTTCGGCGAGAGCCTCGGGGCTGCGGTCGTCACCGAGCTCGCAGTAGAGAGACCGCCCGGTGGGCTCGTCCTGCGGTCGCCCTTCGTCGACCTGGCCGCGGTCGGGCGGTTCCACTACCCGTTCCTGCCGGTCGGATTGCTGCTGCGGGACAAGTTCCCGGTGGCTGAGCAGTTGGCCGAGGTGGGCGCGCCGGTGGCTGTGGTCTACGGCAGCGGTGACTCGATCGTGCCGGCTGAGCAGAGCCGGGCAGTGGCTGAGGCGGCGCCTACTGTCAAAGAGGTGGTGGAGATCGCGGGAGCGGACCACAACGACGCGGTCTTGGTGCATGGGCCGGAGGTGGTTGCGGCCGTGGTCCGGCTGGTCGAGCAGCTTTAGACGACCTCGCGTTGGTCGCCGTCGATCACGAGGGCTTGGCCGTCGTGCATGGGGAGGTAGGAAACGCCAGTGCGGTCGTAGAACTTCGCCACCTTCTCCACAAGCTCCGTCTCGGGGTGGCCGGGTGAGTTGAGGTGCGGGACGAAGGCGTGGTCGAGCACGCCCAGGCCCTCCCAGATGACCTCACCGTCGACTGGGTCGGTCGGGTCGCACAGCTCGAGACCGCGCAGGCTCGGCGCGAGGACGCAGACTCCGGCGCTGTAACCGGCGTACACGAACCGCTCGTCGCGGATCAGCTCCGGCAGGATCTCGTCGGCGCCGCTCTTCGCGAGAGCCGCCCGCAGCACGAAGACGTTGCCGCCGCGGACCCACAGCCCGTCGTACGACGTCAGGCGCGCCCGCAGCTCCCCAGGGTCCCGCAGGTCCAGCTCCTCCGGCCGCAGGCCCAGCTCGGTCAGCCAGGTGATCTCGTCGGCGACCTTCTCCCGGCGTACGGCGGGGTCCTCGTTGTCGATCGAGTTGCAGATGACGGCGACCCGGGCGGACGGCGGCAGGAGCGCGACCAGGCGCTCGGGGTGGTCGCCGAGGCGGAACGACGACAGGTACAGCCTCACTGGCTGTCGACCAGCAGGTCGAGGGCGTGGTCGAGATCGTCCGGGTACTCCGAGGTGAACTCGACGTACTCGCCCGTCCCCGGGTGCATGAAGCCGAGCCGCATCGCGTGCAGCCACTGCCGGGTGAGCTGCAGGCGCTCGGCGAGCACCGGGTCGGCGCCGTAGGTGAGATCGCCGCAGCACGGGTGGCCGATCGCGGCCATGTGGACGCGGATCTGGTGCGTGCGGCCGGTCTCGAGGGTGATCTCGAGCAGGGTCCCGTACCGGAACGCCTCCAGGGTCTCGTAGTGCGTAACGCTCGGCTTGCCGCCGGCGACCACGCCGAACTTGTAGTCGTGGTGCGGGTGCCGGTCGATCGGTGCGTCCACGGTGCCGGTGAACGGGTCCGGGTGGCCCTGGACCAGCGCGTGGTAGATCTTCTTGACCGTGCGCTCCTTGAAGGCTCGCTTGAGCACGGTGTAGGAGTACTCGGTCTTGGCGACGACCATCAAGCCCGAGGTGCCGACGTCGAGGCGGTGCACGATGCCCTTGCGCTCGGCGGCGCCACTGGTCGAGATGCTGAACCCGGCGCCGGCCAGGTGGCCGATCACGGTCGGGCCGGTCCACCCCGGGGACGGGTGCGCGGCGACGCCGACCGGTTTGTCGACCACGATGATCTCGTCGTCGTCGTACACGATCCGGAGGTTCTCGACGGTCTCCGGCACCACGGTGACCTCGGCGGGCGGCGGTGGCAGCTCGACGTCCAGGAGGACGCCGGCGGCGACCCGGGCCGACTTGGCCGCGGGGGCGCCGTCGACCTGGACCAGACCGGACTCGATCAGCTCGGCGGCCTTGGTCCGGGACACGCCGAACAGCCGGGACAGGGCCGCGTCCAGGCGCTCACCGGCCAGGCCGTCCGGGACCATCACGGTCCGGGAGTCGCCGGTCACTTCTTGAGTTCCTTCGTCCCGTCGAGCCTGATCCCGCGCAGGGTCTGGATCACCAGCAGGGCGGCGGCCGTCGTCACCGCCATGTCCGCGACGTTGAAGATCGCCCAGTGCGGGGTCTGCAGGAAGTCGATCACGTGCCCGTGGAACGGCGACGGCTCACGGAAGATCCGGTCGATGATGTTGCCCAGCGCGCCACCGAAGAGGAACCCGAACGCCACCGCCCACCCGACCGACCCGAGCCGCCGGGACAGGTACACCACCCCGAGCGCGACGATGATCTGGATCGCGCTGATGTACGGCGTGTACCCAGCCCCCAGGCTGAACGCGGCGCCGGAGTTCCGGATCAGGTTGAACTTCAGGAACCCGCCGATCACGTCCACCGGCTCTCCGGGCGTCAGATGCTCCAGCGCCAGCGCCTTGGTCAACTGGTCCAGGACAAGGACCAGCAGCCCGACCGCCCCGAACAGCGCCATCAACTTCCACGACGGCTTCTTCGGGCCGGCGCCCGCAGGCTCCGGAGACGACGGAGAACCGGCCGACTCGTCGTCGGCCGGTTCTGGCGTTGGTTCGGCGGCGTCCCCCACCTGGTGGGACGGGTCCGGTTCGCTCAGCGGCGTTCTTCGCGTTCTTTGCATGACACGCACAGTGTCGCACGCGGGAACGCCTGCAACCGACCCTTGCCGATCGCGTTGCCGCAGCTCTCACAGATGCCGTAGGTGCCGTCCTCGATCCGGGCCAGCGCCCGCTCGATCTGGTCCAGCATGTCCCGGGCGTTGTTCGCCAGCGACATCTCGTGGTCGCGCTCCAGCGTGGTGGAGCCGACGTCGGCCTGGTCGTTGCCGGCGCCGTCACCGCCGTCGCGGAGCAGCCCCACGATCTCCTGCTCGGCGTCGCGGATCTCCTGCCGCAGGTGCACCACGTCGGCTTCCAGCTCGCCGCGCAGCTCGGCCAGCTCGGCCGCCGTCCACGGGGTCTCGCCGGACTTCACCGTGAGGGTCTCTGCCTTGTGTGCTGCGGACTTCGCCGGCGCCGTCGCCGGTGTCCTGTTCTCGTTCGTCTTCATGGCCACCCTCTTCGTCGGAGCTTGCTTGGCAGGGGTCTTCGCCGCTGTGCGTTTGGCCGCGGTCTTGCCGGTGGCCGCCTTCTTGGCCGCCTGCTTCTTCGCGGCAGTCTTCTTCACCGGCGCCTTCTTGGCCGGTGCCTTCTTGACCGGAGCCTTGCGGGCCGTCGTCTTCTTGGCCGGTTCGGCAGCTTTCGCGGCACTCTTCTTGGCCGCGGCAGTACGTTGGGGGGCGGACTTCTTGGGAGCCGATGTAGCCATGGTCAGCTACCCCCTGCCTTCGTCGGAGACTGAAGCGGACTGGTCGCAAGACACTAGGCCACGTGCACATCACGTGCCAGTCCGACGCGCAGACCGTGGACATACGGTAGTCGGTTCTTCAAGCCCGCTCGATGTTCCGCGCGTCACAGCCGCATTTCGGCGTCCCGTTACCTAACAGCCGAGCAGATGTTCGACGCCCGGCCCTGAGCCCCCTCCCCCTCTACCACGACCCGCAGCAGAATTCTCACCGCTGAATTCCTGCCTGACCACTGGTTTTAACTGCCCCGCCCCACCGCCCCGGTCATCTAACGATTCGTAGTTGCCTGGTACGAAGTCGTACACTGACAACCGCGATCCGCAAGGCAGTGATGGGGCCATCACCCCGGAGCCGCCGGAAGAACGGTCCGTAGCGACTTATTAGAACCGGCAGCGACGCAGAAAGGAAGTGGGTGACTCCCCCGCGGGTCACCAAGGAGGGTGGTACCGCGCAGCCCCCGGCGACCCGGCCGGAGCTTCGTCCCTCGTCCAGCAGGCAGCAGGCTCGACGAAGGACGACGACGATGGCAACAACTCCGTGGCGGCAGGTCCCGGCCCAGGTGGACTTCCCCGCGCTCGAGCGGGAGATGCTCGCGCACTGGGACGAGCACGACACCTTCGCCAAGAGTCTCGAGCAGTCCGCCGGCGGCAAGCCGTGGACATTCTTCGAGGGCCCGCCGACGGCGAACGGGATGCCCGGCACCCACCACATCGAGGCGCGCGTCTTCAAGGACGTCTTCCCGCGCTACCGGACCATGAAGGGCTACTCGGTCGAGCGCAAGGCCGGCTGGGACTGCCACGGCCTGCCGGTCGAGGTCGCGGTCGAGAAGGAGCTCGGCTTCAACGGCAAGAACGACATCGAGGCGTACGGCATCGCCGAGTTCAACGCCAAGTGCCGTGAGTCGGTGCTGCGGCACGTCGACGCGTTCAACGAGCTGACCGTCCGGATGGGCTACTGGGTCGACCTGGAGCACCCGTACCGGACGATGGACCCGGAGTACGTGCAGTCCGTCTGGTGGTCGCTCAAGCAGATCCACGACAAGGGCCTGCTCGTCGAGGACTACCGCATCACGCCGTACTGCCCCCGCTGTGGCACCGGTCTGTCGGACCACGAGCTGGCCCAGGGCTACGAGACGGTCATCGACCCGTCGGTGTACGTGCGCCTCCCGCTGACCTCGGGTCCGCTGGCCGGCCAGGCGTCGCTCCTGGTCTGGACGACGACCCCCTGGACACTCGTTTCAAACACTGCGGTCGCAGTGCATCCCGACGTGCAGTACGTCGTCGCCACCGACGGCACCGAGTCGCTCGTCGTCGCGGAGCCGCTGCTCGGCACGCTCGGCGAAGGCTGGACGGTGACCGGTCAGTACGGCGGCCGCGACATGGAGCGGTGGACGTACCAGCGCCCGTTCGAGCTGGTCGAGTTCCCCGAGCCGGCGCACTACGTCGTACTCGCCGATTACGTCACCACCGAGGACGGCACCGGTTTGGTCCACCAGTCCCCCGCGTTCGGCGCCGACGACCTCGCGGTCTGCCGCGCCTACGGGCTGCCGGTGGTGAACCCGGTCGAGTCGGACGGCCACTTCGCCGCCGACGTGCCGCTGGTCGGTGGGCAGTTCTTCAAGAAGGCCGACGAGGCGCTGGTGAAGGACCTGCAGGAGCGCGGCGTGCTGTTCCGGCACGTGCCGTACGAGCACCCCTACCCGCACTGCTGGCGCTGCCACACCCCGGTCATGTACTACGCGCTGCCGTCCTGGTACATCCGCACCACGCAGGTGAAGGACGCCCTCCTCCGGGAGAACGAGCAGACCAACTGGTTCCCGGACTCGGTCAAGTGGGGCCGGTACGGCGACTGGCTGCGCAACAACATCGACTGGGCCGTCTCCCGGTCCCGCTACTGGGGTACACCGCTGCCGATCTGGCGCTGCGAGGACGACCACCAGGTGTGTGTCGGCTCGCTGGCCGAGCTCGGTGAGCTGGCCGGCCGCGACCTGAGCGCCACCGACCCGCACCGGCCGTACGTCGACGACATCACCTTCGACTGCCCGACCTGCGGCGCCGAGTCCCGGCGGGTCGCCGAGGTGATCGACGCCTGGTACGACTCGGGCTCGATGCCGTTCGCCCAGTGGGGGTACCCGTGGGTCGAGGGGTCGCGGGAGAAGTTCGAGGTGGCCTACCCGGCCGACTTCATCTGCGAGGCGATCGACCAGACCCGTGGCTGGTTCTACACGCTGATGGCGGTCGGCACGCTGGTCTTCGACGAGTCGTCGTACCGCAACGTCGTCTGCCTCGGGCACATCATGGCCGAAGACGGCCGGAAGATGTCCAAGCATCTGGGCAACATCCTGGAGCCGATCCCGCTGATGGACGACCACAGCGCGGACGCGGTGCGCTGGTTCATGGCCGCCTCGGGGTCGCCGTGGAAGGCGCGCGGCATCGGCCCGAACGTGCTGAACGAGATCGTCCGGAAGGTGTTGCTCACCTACTGGAACACGGTCGCGTTCCACTCGCTGTACGCGCGGCTCGCCGACTGGTCGCCGGCCGACGCGCCGCCGGTGGCCGAGCGCTCGGTGCTCGACCGCTGGCTGGTCAGCGAGACGCACCGGCTGGTCCGGGACACCGACCAGGCGTACGACGGCTACGACACGCAGCGGCTCGGTCTGCTGGTCAGCTCGTTCGTCGACGTGCTCTCGAACTGGTACGTACGGCGTTCGCGCCGCCGTTTCTGGGCCGGTGACGCCGGCGCGCTCGCCACGCTGCACGAGACGCTCGACGTCCTCACCCGGGTGATGGCGCCGCTGACGCCGTTCGTCACCGAGCGGGTCTGGCAGGACGTGTTCCGCCCGGTCACGCCCGGCCTGCCGGAGTCGGTGCACCTGGCGACCTTCCCGACGTACGACGAGACACTCATCGACGACGTACTCGCGCAGCACGTGTCGATGGCGCGCCGAGTCGTCGAGCTCGGCCGTTCGGCGCGGGCGGAGGCGAAGGTGCGGACGCGCCAGCCGCTGTCCCGTGCCCTGGTCGGGTCGGCCGCGATCGCGGACCTGTCCCCCGAGCTGCTGCAGGAGATCGCCGACGAGCTGAACGTGGGCTCGGTCGAGCCGCTGTCCTCGGCCGGCGCGGACCTGGTCGAGTTCTCTGCCAAGGGAAACTTCCGCGAGCTCGGCAAGCGGTTCGCCAAGCAGACCCCGGTGGTCGCGGCCGCGATCGCCGCCGCGGACGCCGCCGCGCTGGCCGCCGCGCTCAAGGAGTCCGGGACGGCGACGGTCGTCGTCGACGGCGCGGACGTCCAGGTCGGCGAGGCCGAGGTGCTGCTGTCGGAGCGGCCGCGGGAGGGCTGGTCGGTGGTGAACGAGCAGGGCGAGACCGTTGCCCTCGACCTCGAAGTCACCCCGGAGCTCCGGCAGGCCGGGCTGGCCCGTGAGGTGGTCCGGACGTTGCAGGAGGCCCGGAAGAACGCCGGCCTCGAGGTGTCGGACCGGATCAGGGTCTGGCTGACCTCGACCGACGCCGACCTGACCGATGCCCTCGGCAAGCACGCCGACGAGATCGCCCGCGAGGTGCTCGCCCTCGAGCTGAGCCAGGCGGCCCCGTCGGAGTCCGCCGACGTTGCCACCGGCACCGAAGAGGACCTGCAGCTCACCTACTGGCTCACGAAGGCCTAGCGAGGTGGCCGCGCCGCCCTGGCCCGCAAGGCCGGGGCGGCGCCCAGCAGGTTGATGGTGTCGACCAGCAGCAGGCGTGCCTGCTCGACCCGGTCGGCACCCAAAGCTTGACGAAGTTCTGAATCCAGCGCGGCCCGATGCCGCCGCGCGGCCGCAATCACACCTTCACCGCGGCTGGTCAGGATCACCTGCCGAGCCCGCGCGTCGGCCGGGTCCGGTTCGCGGCTCAGGTAACCGCGCTTCTCCAGGTCCACGACCGACTTGGACGCCGCCTGCTGGGAGACACCGAGTCGCTCAGCCAGCGCGCTGATGGTCAGCGGGCCGCTGACGAGGTGCTGGAACACCACGCCGTCCGCGAACCGGGAGTCCTCGAACCCCTCGACGGCGAGCCGGCGCTGGAGCTCATCAGCCAGCGCCCATCCGGTGAACAACGACGCCAACGACAGGTCCGCATCGGCGGGATCGAACTCCATGCCGCCAGACTATACAACCCGGGTTGTGTATCAGATACTCTACAACCATGGTTGTGCAAAAGGAGTTTCTGGAACGGGCGCACCGCATCGTGTGGTGCACTGTCGCGACCGTCGGCCGGGACAACCGGCCGCGAACCCGCATCCTGCACCCGCTGTGGGAGCTGGACGACGAGCTGACCGGCTGGATCGTCACCCGGGCCACACCCGTGAAGGTCCGGCACCTTGCCTACAGCCCGTATGTCAGTTGTTCCTACTGGGAACCGGGCCACGAGGTGGCGGTCGCGGACTGCGCCGCGGAGTGGGTCACCGATACGGCGACTCGGCAACGAGTCTGGGAGCTGTACCGGGCTGCGCCGGCCCCACTGGGCTTCGACTTCTGGAGTGTGTTCCCAAATGGTCCGGCCGGGGAATCACCCTCATTGCTGGCGCTTGCGCCGTACCGGCTTCGGCTCAGTGATGTCGAGACGCTGAGCGGCCGGAAGGAACCTCTGGTCTGGCCCTGACTCGGTGTCACCGTCGCGGGACCCTGTGTCAAACGTGTCCAGACATGACGAAGAGGCGGTGCCGCCGGAAAGCACCGCCTCTTGTCCGAGGTTTTAGACGCCGTGACCGTGAGCCTGGGCGCGGGCCTCCGGGCGGAAGCCGTTGCGCGGGCTCAGCGTGTCGTCTCCGTTGCCCAGAGCCTTGAGCTGCTCGGTGAAGTAGGTCTTCAGCCGGCTGCGGTACTCGCGCTCGTAGGCGTGCAGGTCGTCGATCGTGCGCTCGAGCTGACCCTTCTGCTTCTCCAGCGTGCCGAGCATCTGGGCCCGGCGCTCGGCGATCTCGCCGTCCAGCTTCTCGGCGCGGGCGCGAGCCTCGCCGGTCATCCGGTCGGCCTTGCCACGAGCCTCGTTCTCCAGCCGCTCGGCCTTGGCGCGGGCCTCGCCGATGATCTTGTCGGCGGTGTCCTTCGCCTCCTGGACCAGGTCGTCGGAGTGCTTGGTCGCCATCTCCAGCAGCCGCACCGCGGAGCTGGAGGCGTCACCGACGGTCCCTGCCGCCGCAGCAGCCCCCGCGGCCGCTACAGGCGCGACGACGGGTGGCTTCTCCTCCGGCTTCTCGACCACGACCGGGGGCTTGGGCTGCTGCACGACGGGCGGCAGCGCGGCGGTCTGGTCGACCGGCCGGTCCTGCCCCGCACCCGCGCGCTGGGCCGCCGCGAGCTTGGCCCGCAGCTCCTCGTTCTCGGCGAGAAGTCGCTCGAGCTCGGCTTCGACCTCGTCGAGGAAGGAGTCGACCTCAGTGACGTCGTAGCCCTCCCGTAGTCGGACGGGCGTGAACTGCTTCGAGCGGACGTCATCCGGCGTCAGCGGCATCTTTCACCTCGTTTGTCTGTGTCTTGGCGGAGTCCCCGTGGCCTTCACCCCGGCGACTCAGTAGATCACGTTATCGCTTCGTTGTGTTCTAACGGAATCCGGGCGGGTGATAACGCTCCATCGCCCGGCGGACACCAGCAACGAACCGGCCCGTGTTCGAGACTGTACCTACCCCGTCCCCGGCGTCCTCACCCTCCGACTCGAAGGGCGATTCACCGGCTCCGTACCACCTCCGGTGCGCTGGGTCACAGTGACCGGAGGGCGGTCGAGTTGATCGACATCGCCAGCGAGACGATGACGAACAGCATCAGCATGGACAGGTCGATCCGGATCCCGCCGGCCCCGATCGGGGGCAGGATCCGCCGCAGCGGCCGCAGGAACGGATCGGTGACCGAGTAGATCAACTCGAAGAACAGCAGCAGCGGCCCCTTCGGGTGCCACTGCGGCGCGAACATGACGATCAGACTGAGCACGAACCGCGCCACCAACATCAGGAAGAAGGCGAGCAGCACCCAGCTGAGAACCGTGAGGACGAGCGCTAGAGCAACCATGTCGTCAATGAGTGTAGAAGACCGGCGGTAACCGTGGCAGACGCGCGTCGCGTCAGCTCTGGTTGTAGAAGCCGTCCGCCGCGATCTTCTCCTTCTCTTCGGCGGCCACCGTCACGTTCGGTGGGCAGACCAGGAACACCTTGGTGGTGATCCGCTCGATGGAGCCACGGCAGCAGAAGATCAGCCCGGCGGCGAAGTCGACCAGCCGCTTGGCGTCGGAGTGGTCCATCTCGGTCAGGTTCATGATGACGGGCGTGCCGTCGCGGAAGTGCTCACCGATGACTCGCGCCTCGTTGTAGCTGCGCGGGTGCACGGTGGTGATGCGGGCCAACTCGGTTACCTCCGGGGACGGTGCGACACCACGTCGTTCTGGAAACTTGCTGACCGTCGCGCCCTGCTCCTCGCGTGGTTCACGCGCTTCGCGGACGTCGCGGCCTTCCCGGCCGGCCGGGACCGGCTCGGGCTCGTGGGACTCCCCGTCGACGGCTTCGTCGTCGTACTCGTCGTAGTCGTCGTACTCGTCGTCGTACCGCGCGTTGTAGCGCTCCCCGTCCTCGACCAAGCCGAGGTAGACACCCATCTTGCGCAGCGCGCCGCTCATGGCCCTCCAGCCCCTCGATCCGGTCTCGACGACAACGGTGAGCAGGAAGCAAACCCGCTCGATGTCGACACTAACCCGGCGGAGTACGCGTTCCGAGTAAGGCGCGCCCGAGGCGCACGTGTGTCGCTCCCTGCCTGATCGCGGCGTCCAGGTCGCCGGTCATCCCGGCCGAGATCCAGTCGGCCCCGGGATGATCGGAGCGTAGCCGGGACGCTACTTCATGCAGTCCCGCGAACGCCTTGTCGGGGTCCGATCCGAGCGGCGCGACCGCCATCACCCCACCCAGCTCCAGTCCGTCCGCCGCGGCGACCTCGGCAGCCAGCTCCGGTACGGCGGAAGGCTCGACGCCACCGCGGGCGGCGCCGGTCGCGGCATCGGCCGATCCGTACGACGCCAGGCTCACCTGCAACAGGCAGCGGACAGTCCGTTCCTCGGCGACCGCGGCCTTGGAGAGCGCGGTCACCAGCGACGCGCGGTCCACCGAGTGCACCACCGACGCGTACCGGACCACCGAACGAGCCTTCTTCGACTGCAGCTGCCCGACGAAGTGCCAGGTGGCGTCCGGGCAGTCCGGAGCCTTCGCCTTGAGCTCCTGCTCGCGGTTCTCCCCCACGTCCCGCACCCCGAGGGCTGTCAGCGCCCGTACGTCGCTGACTGGGAAGGTTTTGGTGATCGCGACAAGGGTGACCTCGTCCGGAGACCTCCCGGCCGCCTCACAGGCCGTCTCGATCCGTTCCTGGGCCAGCCGCAGGTTGTCCCGCAGCTCCTGCTCACGCATCGCCATCACGCGCCCAGCTTGACCAGGCCGGCCAGCCGCCCGCTGACCGGCCCTTCGCGCCGGTACGAGTACAGGTTCTCCGACTCGATCGTGCACGCGGTCGCGTCGACCAC
This sequence comes from Kribbella sp. NPDC002412, assembly GCF_053592935.1. Lineage (NCBI taxonomy): Bacteria > Bacillati > Actinomycetota > Actinomycetes > Propionibacteriales > Kribbellaceae > Kribbella > Kribbella sp. NPDC002412. The sequence goes on along the minus strand of NZ_JBSFBL010000071.1, from coordinate 5,336 downwards.
CTCGACCCCGAGCTCGGCCAGCTGCGCCTTGACCCCGGCCGCCACGTCGATGGCCGGCGTCCCCCAACTCGTCTCCGAGTACGACGCCGGCACCCGCTCGGCCACCTCGGCCCGCATCTCCTCGGGCACCTCGTAGCAGTTGCCACACGCATACGGCCCGAGTACGGCGGTGATCCGCGACGCACCGAGGTCCCGCATCGCGTCCACGGTCGCGGGTACGACGCCGACGTACATGCCCTTGCGTCCGGAGTGGGCCGCTCCGACGACGCCGTCGCCGGCCAGCAGCACCGGAAGGCAGTCGGCAGCCCGCACGGCCAGGACCACGTCAGACCTGGTCGTGACCAGCGCGTCCGCCCGCGGCATCGGGGCCGGCGGCAGCTCGTCACCGGGGCGGACGACATGCACGTCGCGGCCGTGGACCTGGCTGACCCGGACCACGCCTTCGGGCCGGACGCCGAACGCGTCCGCGACCCTCCGGAAGTTCTCCGCGAGCAGCTCCGGATCCTCACCCGATCCGCCGAGGTTCAGTTCGCCGTACGGCGCTTTGCTGGCGCCGCCGAAGCGGTCGGTGAAGGCGAAGCGGACGTCGTCGAGAACCTCGTCATACCCGAACACATCCAGAGCCTACCGGCCCGGATGCTGCTTACTTGAGGAAGTCCGGGATGTCGAGGTCTTCCTCGGGCTCGGGCTTGCGGGCCGGACGGGTCGGGCCGGGCTGCGACGTGCCGGAAGCCGCTCCGGACGACCCGTTGCTCGGCCCGTTGACCGGCCAGGAGTGCTGGGTGGTCGGCGACGCCGGCGTGTGCGGCGTGGGCTGCGCGGTCGGCGAGACCGGACGGACCGGCTCACCGGCCTGCGGACGCGCCGAGTGCGTCGTGCCGGCGCCCGGACGACCCTCGGTCGGGGCCGGCACCGGGACGGTGTTGTCGGTCGGCGTCGGCGGGTTCGCCGGCTGGTTGCTCGGGGCCTGACCGTTCGCGGACGGCACCGACGCGGGCTGCGGCGAAGCAGCCGGGGTCGGCGCTGGGGTCCCCGTGGTCGGCGGAGCGGACGGCGGCGTCGCGGCGGGCGGCGTCGCGGCAGGCGGGGTGGACGCCGGGCTGCCCGACTGCATCGGGGCGGAGTAGCCGGGCTGGCTCTCCGATCCGGCCGCCGGACGGGACGTCTGCGGACGGGCCGAGTTCATCGCCTGCTCGCGCCGCTTCGGCATCCCGCCGTCGAAACCGGCCGCGATCACGGTGACCCGCACCTCGTCGCCGAGGGCGTCGTCGATGACCGCGCCGAAGATGATGTTGGCGTCCGAGTGCGCCGACTCCGACACCAGCTGGGCCGCCTCGTTGATCTCGAACAGGCCCAGGTCGGAGCCACCGGCGATCGACAGCAGCACCCCGTGCGCGCCCTCGATACTTGCCTCGAGCAACGGAGACGAGATGGCCGCCTCGGCGGCCGCGACCGCGCGGTCCTCACCGCGCGACGAGCCGATCCCCATCAGCGCCGAGCCGGCGTTCGACATGACCGCCTTGACGTCGGCGAAGTCGACGTTGATCAGGCCGGGCGTGGTGATCAGGTCGGTGATGCCGGAGACACCCTGCAGCAGCACCTGGTCGGCCTGTTTGAACGCGTCCAGCACCGACACCGCGCGGTCGGAGATGGTCAGCAGCCGGTCGTTCGGAATCACGATCAGCGTGTCCACCTCCTCGCGGAGGGTGCTGATGCCGTCCTCGGCCTGGGTGGCGCGGCGCTTGCCCTCGAACGAGAACGGCCGGGTCACCACACCGATGGTCAGCGCGCCGAGCGACCGGGCGATCCGGGCCACCACCGGCGCGCCGCCGGTGCCGGTGCCGCCACCCTCGCCGGCGGTGACGAAGACCATGTCGGCGCCCTTCAGCGCCTCCTCGATCTCCTCCGCGTGGTCCTCGGCGGCCTTCTGCCCGATCGCCGGGTTGGCCCCGGCGCCCAGGCCGCGGGTCTCCTCGCGGCCGATGTCGAGCTTGACGTCCGCGTCGCTCATCAACAGCGCTTGCGCGTCGGTGTTGATGGCGATGAACTCAACGCCCTTCAGACCGTGCTCGATCATCCGGTTGACGGCGTTCACGCCGCCTCCGCCGATGCCGACGACCTTGATGAGTGCCAGGTAGTTCTGCGGTGCCGCCACGTCCGCGCCTCTCGCCTCGTTCGTTTCCCGTTGTCCAGCGAAAAGACTGAACCTCAAGTGGATGCTTAGACTTATGTCAACTTTAGATTACGACGCACGGTACGGGACGCTTCCGGCCAAAGTCCACGCGCCTCGCCGCACTCTCCCGTGATGTGACTCGTCACCGCTTTTCCCCTTTGGTGACAGGGAGATCGGGCGCCGACACGTCGTACACGGTCGCCTTGCGCTTCATCAGCACGCTGAGTACCTCGGCCTTGCGCGCGCTGTCATCGGAACTGCCCCAAACGACCTTCACGCCGGACCCCAGGTTCAGGGTGATCGAGTCCGGCGACGCTGCCGAGATCGACCGCACCTGTGCCCGCAGTGTGGACGGCAGCGCGGCCGAAACCGTCACCACCGAACTGATCGTCACGTCCCGCCGGGCGCCGGTGATCTTCGCCTCCGGCAGTCCGGCCGGCCGGTCCGGCACCGACTTGAACGCCGTCCCGGTCGCGTCCACCAGCTCGTACCGCGAGCCGTCGGTGACGACCACCACCGGCACTCGTTCGGTGACCACGATCACGACCTTGTTCGGCCAGGCCCTGGTCACCTGCGCGTCGGCCACCGCCGGAATGGTCCGGACCCGGGTCGCGATCGCACTCAGGTCGACCTTCGCCAGCGGGGTTCCCACCGGCGCCTCGGCCACGTTCTCGATCGTTGCCACCGGCACCGTGTCGGCCCCGCTCACCCGGACGCCGTCGACCGCGAGCGCGGCGGAGAAGTAGAACAGCCAGACGATCAGCCCGCCGAACACCAGCACGGCGCCACCGATCGCCCACGGCAGCCAGCTCCGCCATCGCACCAGACGCTGCCGGCGCGCGAACCGCTGTTGTGCCCGAGCCAGATCAGCGCTCTGGCTCATTCAGTCGACCCCACCCTTTTACTCCACCACAGGAGCGAGGGCTTCGGCCGCAGACTCGCGGGCGGCGGCCCGTTCAGCCAGCAGACCGACGACCTCCGGGCCGATCAGCGTCACGTCACCTGCGCCCAGGGTGACCACCAGGTCGCCCGGCTCGGCCAGGTCGGCGACCACCTGCGGTACGGCGGACCACGACGGCTCGAACCGGACCTGGTCCGGCTTCAGCGGCACGTGGTTCGCGATCAGGGCGCCGGTGACACCGGGCTCCGGGTCCTCGCGGGCCGCGAACACGTCCATCACGACGACCTCGTCGGCCAGCGCGAGCGCCTCGGAGAACTGGGTGGCGAAGATCCTGGTCCGGCTGAACAGGTGCGGCTGGAAGCACGCGACCACGCGCCCCTCCCCCGCCACCTGCCGGGCCGCGGTCAGGTCGACGGCCAGCTCGGTCGGATGGTGGGCGTAGGAGTCGAACACCCGCACCCCGTCCTCGAGCCCCTTGAACTCGAACCGCCGGCCGGTCCCGGTGAACGACGCCAGCCCCTCGGCCAGGTCGGCGGCCGAGAACCCGAGCCCCAGCCCGACCGTCAGCGCGGCCGACGCGTTCAGCGCGTTGTGCTTGCCCGCCTGCTGCAGCTGGACGACCGGAAGCTTGCGCCCGCGGTACACCGGCACGAACGACTGCGTCGCGCCGGTCGCGGTGATCTCGGTCACCCGCATGTCCGCGTCGCCGGCCTCGCCGTACGTGCGGACGTCGATGCCGCGCTCGCGGGCGAACTCCGCGAGCCGCCGGGCGCCGGCGTCGTCGTAGCAGATCACCATGAAGCCGCCCGGGATCACCCGGTCGCAGAACTGCTCGAAGGCGAGCCGGTAGCTGGCCTCGTCGCCGTAGTTGTCCAGATGGTCCGGCTCGACCGACGTGACAATCGACACCTCGGGCCGGTAGGTCAGGAACGACTTGTCCGACTCGTCCGCCTCGGCCACGAACAGGTCGCCGGTGCCGTCGTGCGCGTTCGACCCGGACTCGTTCAGGTTGCCGCCGATCGCGTACGACGGATCGGCCGCGCAGTGCTGCAGCGCGACGGTCAGCATCGACGTGGTGGTCGTCTTGCCGTGCGTGCCGGCGACCGCCAGCGTGCGGCGGCCGACCATCACCGAGGCGAGCGCGGCGGCCCGCGGCAGGATCGGGATCCCGGCGGCCTGGGCGGCGACCACCTCGGGGTTGGTCTCGCGGATCGCGGTGGACACCACCACGGTGTCCGCGTCCGCGACGTGCTCGGCGGCGTGACCGACCCAGCAGGTGGCGCCGAGCGCGCGCAGCGCGGCCAGCACCTTCCCGTCCTTGGCGTCGGAGCCGGACACCTCGATGCCGCGGGACGCCATGATCCGGGCGATCCCGGACATGCCGGCGCCGCCGATGCCTACGAAGTGGACTCTGCCCAGCTTCTCCGCCGGGAGCGTGGTGTCAGGAGCGGTGACGATCACGAAGCAGACCCCACCACATCCAGGATCATCCGCGCCAATCGCTCGTCGGCGTCCGTGCGGATCAGACCCTTCGCTGCTGTGGACATGGCTGTCAGACGCGCCGAGTCGTGCAGAAGTTGCGGGACGGTGGCGCGAACCCAGTCCGGCGTCACCGCCGCGTTGTCCACCAGCAGCCCGCCGCCCGCGTCGATCACCGGCTTCGCGTTCAGGGCTTGCTCACCGTTACCGTGCGGCAGCGGAACGTAGATCGCGGGCAGTCCGACCCCGGACACCTCGGTGACCGTGTTCGCGCCCGACCGGCAGACGGCCAGGTCGGCAGCGGCGTACGCCAGGTCCATGCGGTCGACGTAGTTCAGCACGACGTACGGGTACCCACCGGTCCGGGGCGCCTCGAGGGTGTTCTTCGGGCCGATCGCGTGCAGGACCTGGATCCCCGCCGCCTGCAGGTCGGCGGCTGCGCCGGCGAAGGCCTCGTTCAGCCGCTGGGCGCCCTGCGAGCCGCCGGTCACGAACAGCGTCGGCGCGTCCGGGTCCAGCCCGAAGAACCGGCGTGCCTCGGCGCGCAGCGCGGCCCGGTCCAGGGTCGAGATCGCCCGCCGGATCGGGAGGCCGACGTACTCGGCGTGCGGCAGGTCGGTGCCCGGGAACGAGGTCTTCACGTGCTGCGTGCAGTAGCGGGCGGCGAACTTGTTCGCGATGCCCGGGACGGCGTTGCCCTCGTGCACGACGATCGGGGTCTTCCGGCGTGCTCGGACAGCGCACTGGTCGTTGCGGGCGGGTCGAGCGCGACCAGGAGGGTTG
>NZ_JBSFBL010000070.1:0-32125 GCF_053592935.1 Kribbella sp. NPDC002412 | reverse complement strand
TCGACGCCGTACATCACGTGCTCGACGTGGCCGGTCGGCGACAGCAGCAGCGCGGCGGCCGGGACGATGCGGGGAGCGAGCAACGACCTGTTGCGGGCCCAGAGCAACGAACCGGTGAGCAGACGGCACTCCCAGGACACCCGTCGCCAGGCGGCCTCGTAGTCCGCCGGCCGGTCCTTCAGGACACAGTCCACCAGCTCGGCCGACGTACGCAGCGCCACGGCGATGCCCTCGCCGGTCAGTGCGTCGACGTACCCGGCCGCGTCGCCGACGAGCAGGACTCGCCCGGCCACCCGTGCCCGCACTCGCTGGCGGAGTGGGCCGGCGCCCATCACGGCGTTTGCAGGGCAGGCGCCGCGCAGACGGCGTTTCAGGGCGGGGAACGCGTCGAGGTGGGAGTCGAAGCTGCCACGCTCCGAGGTGAGGATCGCGACACCCACCAGGTCGTCGGCGACCGGAGTCACGTAAGCCTCTCCCAGCCCAGACCAGTACACCTCCACGAGATCGGTCCATGGCGATACGTGGAAGTGCCGGCGCAGGCCGCGGCGAGTGGCGCCGGGCGAACCGGCCAGGCCGAGTTGGCGGCGGATGCTTGAGTGGAGGCCGTCGGCAGCGGCCAGATAGCGGGCGGTGATGCCTGCCGCCGTCACCGAGGTGGTGTTTTGGGTGATGGCGGCGACGCGGGTGTCGACAGTCTGGACACCTAGCGAGGTCAGGCGGTCGGTCATGGACTGGTGGAGGGTGGTGCGGCGGACGCCCAGGCCGGGGCCGGCGGCGAAGCGGGCGTCGACTTGGTGGCCGGCGTCGAGGTAGCGAATGCCGTAGAACGGGCGACCGGTCAGCTCCACGCCGAGCCGCGACAAGTAGTCCACGGCGCTGTGGGCGATGCCTTCGCCACACGCCTTGTCGATCGGGGCCGAGCGAGGTTCGACAACCGCCACCGAGAGGCCGGCCAAGGCGGCTCGGATGGCCGTGGCGGCCCCGGCGGGACCAGAGCCGGCGACCAGAAGGTCGATCACTTGTGCAGGGCGGCGTCCAAGGCCGCCTCCTCGGCCCGGATCCGGACCGCCAGCAACGGGATGTTCAGCACCGTGAAGACCACGGCCGTCACCCACGCGGTGTGAACCAGCGGCAGCGCGATGCCCTCGGCAACCACCGCGACGTAGTTCGGATGCCGCAGCCACCGATAGGGGCCACGCGCAACCAGCTGCAGCCCTGGTACGACGATCACCCGCGTGTTCCACTGCCTCCCGAGCACCGTGATGCACCACCACCGCAGCCCCTGCGACAGCAGCACCACCGCGAACATCGTCCACCCGAGCCACGGGATGAACGGACGATGAGCCGCTTCGACCAGGCACCCCACCAGCAACCCGGTGTGCAGCACGACCATGAACGGGTAGTGCCCACGCCCAGACTCGACGCCACCCTGCGCGAAACTCCACCGCGCGTTCCGCAGCGACACCACCAGCTCGGCGACACGCTCGAACCCGACGAGCACCACGAGTACGACGTACCAACTCACGGCCACTCCAGGAGCACGAGCTCGGAGCAGAAGCCGGGCCCCATGGCCAGTAGCAGTCCCATGCCGACAGGATCTCGTCGCAGCGTCTCACCGAGGACGTGCAACACGGACGACGACGACAAGTTGCCGACCGCGTCGAGCGACTCCCAGGTCAGATCCAGCGCACCGGGCCGCAGCTCAAGCGTGTCCGCGACCGCCTCCAGCACCTTCGGCCCACCGGGATGACTCACCCACGTCCCGATCTCCGGAACGGTCAGCCCGTGCCCGGCCAGAAACCCCCGTACGTCGCCCCCGAGATAGGTCCGTACGACGTCCGGCACGTCCGCCCCGAGCACGATCCGGAAGCCGCCCGAGCCGACGTCCCACCCCATCACCCGCTCGGAGTCCGGGTAGAGCCGGCTCCGCGTCGCCACCACCGAAGGCCCCGACGCCAGCGGATGCTCCGAACCAGTCATGACCACTGCCGCCGCGCCATCCCCGAACAACGCCCCACCGACCAGGTTCGCCAACGACGAGTCGTCCCGCTGCAGCGTCAACGAGCACAACTCCACCGACAACAGGACCGCGACCTGCGACGGCCAAGCCTTCAAGTAGTCGTGCACCCGAGCGATCCCCGCCGCCCCACCCACACACCCCAGCCCGAACAACGGCAGCCGCTTCACGTCCTCCCGCAGCCCCAACCGCAACGCCACCCGCGCATCGATCGACGGCGCCGCCACCCCGGTCACCGTGGTGAACATGAGCAGATCGACATCGGCCAGCGTCAGCCCGGCATCCTTCACGGCCCCCGCAACCGCCTCGGCCCCCAGATCCACCGCCGCCGCGATCCACGCGTCGTTCGCCTCACCGAAGTCCTTCAGTACGGCGTACTGCTCCAACGGCAACGCCAGATGCCGGTACGACACCCCCGCGTTCGCGTGCAGCCGCCGCAGCAACGCCGTACCGCTGCCGTCAGGCAGGCAGATCGAGGCGAATGCGTCGGTGAGAGTCGACTGCGGATAGCGGTACGGCGGCAACGCGGGCCGGACCGCTGCGATCCGCGTCATCGTGGCATCGTTACTTCGGTGAGCCCCAAGGTGAGCGCAGGCCGAGTCGCCGCGACCGTCAAAGGCCTGGCACTCGCCTGCCACCCCGGGCCGACGGCCGCCGTCACCGCGCTCACCACGGCCGTGGCCTGGTCGGCCGGGCGCAGTCCGGCCGGGTGTCTCCTCGTCGCCGCAACGATCCTCACCGGTCACCTCTCGATCGGCTGGAGCAATGACGCGATAGATGCCGCTCGCGACACCATTGTGAACCGGCAGGACAAGCCAGTGGTACGTGGACTGGTGAGTCGCCGCACGCTTGCGATCGGCGCCGGAGTCATGCTGGTCGTCACCATCCCGGTCTCACTGGCCAACGGGATCGCCGCCGGCCTGATGCACCTGTTGTTCGTAGCGTGCGCCTGGGCGTACAACCTCGGGCTCAAGTCGACCGCCGTCTCCTGGCTCCCGTACGCGGTTGCGTTCGGCGCACTCCCCTCGTTCGTCACGCTCGGCACCACGGACACCTGGGCGCCGTGGTGGGCGACCGCCGCCACCGCCCTGCTCGGAGTCGGTGCCCACCTGGCAAACGTCGTACCCGACCTGGCCGACGATCTCGCCACCGGCGTCCGCGGCTGGCCGCAACGCCTGGGCAGCGCGGCCCGCCTGCTCGCCCCGGTCCCGTTGGCCGCGGCCACGATCCTCCTGGTCCTTGCCCCACCCGGCCCGGCCGGCCTGATCGGCTGGCTCGTCCTCGGCGTCGTCGCCGTACTGCTCGCCGTGATCCTGGCCTGGAAGAACGCACCCTTCCTGGTCACCATCGCGGTCGCCGCGGTCAGCGTGGCAGCGCTCGTCATCAGAGGCGACGCGCTAGTGCCGTAGCTCCTGGATCTTCGCCTTGACGCCTTGCTTGAGCACGCCCCAGCGGTCCTCGTCCCCGCGCCACAGCGACTTGGCGGTCTTCTGGATCTCGTCCCAGCTCGAGTGCGGCGGGATCGGCGGTACGTCGGGATCGCAGTGCACGTCGAGCACGGTCGGACGGTCCGCCGCGAGCGCCGAACCCCAGGCCGGCCCCAGCTCCGCGCTGGACCGGACCGTCATCGCCGCCAGCCCCACGGACCGCGCGAACGCCGCGTAGTCCACGGACGGCAGCGTCTGCGAGTCCGGGAACTTCGGCGCGCCCTGCAACGACCGCATCTCCCATGTCACCTGGTTGAGGTCGTTGTTGTGCAGTACGGCGATCACCAGCCGCGGATCGCTCCACTCCTGCCAGTACCGCTTGATCGTGATCAGCTCGGCCAGCCCGTTCATCTGCATCGCGCCGTCGCCGGAGAACGCGACCACCGGCTTGCCGGGATGCGCGATCTTCGCGCCGATCGCGTACGGCACCGCGGAGCCCATCGTCGCCAGCGTGCCGGACAACGAGCCGTGCGTGGTGTCGGTGAACCGCAACTGCCGCGCGTACCAGTCGGCCGCCGAGCCGGAGTCCGCGACCACGATGCAGTCCTCGGGCAACCGCTCGGAGAACTCGTAGAACAGGCGCTGCGGGTTCACCGGGTCCGCCTCCACCTGCGCGGCCGCGGCCATCACGTCCCACCACCGCTGCACACCGTCCTCGATCCCGCTGCGCCAGGACCGGTCCTCCTTCTGCAGCAGGTACGGCGTGAGCTCGCGCAACGTCGCCGCGGCGTCGCCGACCAGATTGACCTCGTACGGGTACCGCATCCCGATCATGGTCGGATCCGCGTCGATCTGGACCGCCCGCGCCTGGCCGAACTCGGGCAGGAACTGCGAGTACGGGAAGCTCGACCCGACCGTCAGGAGCGTGTCGCAGTCCTGCATCAGGTCCCAGCTCGGCCGCGTCCCCAGCAGCCCGATCGACCCGGTCACGTACGGCAGGTAGTCGCTCAGCACGTCCTTGCCGAGCAGCGCCTTGGCAACCCCCGCGTTCAGCAGCTGGGCGACGGTCTCGAGCTCACGCCGCGCACCCCGGGCACCCTGGCCGACCAGGATCGCGACTCGCTCACCACTGTTCAGTACGTCGGCCGCCGCCAGCAGACCCGACTCGTCCGGCACCTCCAACGCCGCCGCGAACCCGAGGCTCGACGGCACCATCTTGAACGCGTGCTCAGGCGGTGAGTACTCCAGCTCTTGGACGTCGGACGGCACGATGACCGCGGTCGGCACGGACCGGGCCAGCGCGGTCCGGATCGCCCGGTCGAGCACGTTCGGCAGCTGTTCGGGCACGTTGACGGTCTCGAGGAACTCGCTCGCGACGTCCTTGAACAGGGAGTGCAGGTCCACCTCCTGCTGGTACGAGCCGCCCATCGCGGACCGGCTCGTCTGGCCCACGACGGCGACCACGGGAACGTGATCGAGCTTGGCGTCGTACAGACCGTTCAGGAGGTGGATCGCGCCGGGGCCGGAGGTGGCGAGGCAGACGCCGACCCGGCCGGTGAACTTGGCGTACCCGACCGCCTGGAAGGCGCTCATCTCCTCGTGTCGCGACTGGATGAACCGCGGACCCTCCTCGGCCTGCGTCCAGGCGGCGAGGATGCCGTTGATACCGTCGCCCGGATAGCCGAAGACGGTGTCCACCTGCCAGTCCCGGAGCCGCTCGAGCAGGTAGTCGCCAACCGTCCTCATGAGACCTCCCTCGGTGTCACCCCCTCGGGTGCCCGCGGGCGTCTCCTTTATGCGGCGTCGGGTTTCAGCGGCGCGTTGCTGCCGAGGATCGCGGCGGTCAGCGCCTCCGCGGGCTCTTTGGAGGCGCGCGGGTTGGTGATCAGCACCAGGTCGATGGACGGGAGCTCGGGGAGGCCGGCGCTCGGTGGCGGTTCGACCAGGTCGGCGGGCATCAGCGAGCGGGCGAAGATGGCGATGCCGAGGCCGGCCCGGACCGCCGCGAGGACGCCGTTCACACCGCGGACGATGCAGGTGATCCGGCAGGAGCGGCCCGCCTGTTCCAGAGTCTGGACACCGAGCGAGCGGCTCAGGCTGGGGGCCTGGTACGCGACCAGCGGCACCGGGCCGTCGGGCGCGATCCGGGTCCCGTTGATCCCGGCCCAGACCAGCGGGTCCCGCCGGACCAGCCGGCCGTTCGGCTCGTAGCCGGTGCCGACGCTGTGCTTCACGTAGGCGAGGTCGAGGTGGCCGGACTCCACCCGGCGGAGCAGGTTGGGGCTCTGGGCAACCGTGAGCTCGAGGTCGATCCGCGGGTACAGCTGCCGGAAGTCGCGCAGGATCCGCGGCAGCGGGGTGAGCGCCAGGTCGTCGGTGACGCCGAACCGCAGCCGGCCGCGCAGCTCCGAGCCGGTGAAGTACCCGGCCGCCTCCTCGTGCGCGGCCAGGATGGTCCGGGCGAACCCGGCCATCGCCTCGCCGTCGGCGGTCAGGGTGACCGTCCGCGTGTCGCGCAGGAACAGCGGTCGCCCGACCGCCATCTCGAGTTTGCGGACATGTTGGCTGACCGTCGGCTGCCGGATACCCAGCCGCTCGGCCGCCTGGGTGAAACTGAGCGACTGCGCCACCGCCAGGAACGTGCGCAGCTGATCCGGGTCGTACATCGATGGACCTCCCATTACGCGACGCGATAAGAGTAATAGGAGTAATTCGCTATCAGAATTCAGTACCGAACCGTGAGGATGGACGTGTCCTCCCCTGACCAGTCCACTCGCGTAGGGAACGCTCTTGACCTCCCGGGCCACCGGTACTGTCCCATCCGTCCCCGACTTCCACACCCACAACAGCAAGACCGCGACCGACACGCGGCGCCGCCCCGGCTTCCGGGAGACGTTCAGCGCCCTGGAGGTCCGCAACTTCCGCCTCCTGGTCAGCGGACTCCTGGTCAGCTCGACCGGCGGCTGGATCCAGCGCATCGCCCAGGACTGGCTGGTGCTCACGATCACCGGCAGCGCCACCGCGGTCGGCATCACCACCGCGCTGCAGTTCCTCCCCACTCTCCTGCTCGGCCTGTACGGCGGCGTGATCGCGGACCGCTTCCCGAAGCGGAAGGTCCTGCTGGTCACCCAGACGACGATGGGCACGGGGGCCGCCGTCCTCGCCGTCCTGGCCTTCACCGGCTCGGTCCAGGTCTGGCAGGTCTACCTGATGGCGCTGTTCCTCGGCCTGGCGACCGCGGTCGACAACCCGACCCGGCAGTCCTTCGTCCCCGAACTGGTCGGCAAGGAGCGGGTCCGGAACGCGATCAGCATGGTCTCGTCGACGTTCCAGCTGGGTAGCATGGTCGGCCCGGCGCTCGGCGGCGTGCTGCTCGGCGCGCTCGGCACCGGCTGGGCCTTCGCGATCAACGCGATCACCTTCTTCGCCTCGATCTCCGCGCTGCTGAGGATGCGCGAGCACGAGATGCCAGGCCTGCAGGCGGCCCGCAAGGCGAGTGCCGGGATGCGGATCCGGGACGGGCTGAAGGACGGCGTGCGGTACGCGTTCCACGAGCCGGCCGTCCGCTGGGCGATCGCGCTGGTCGGGATCTACGGCATGTTCGCGATCAGCCTGCCGGTGACGCTGACCGCGTTCGCCGACCGGGTCTTCCACATCGGCGCCACCGGGTACGGCGTACTGAACTCCGTGGTCGCCGTGGGAGCGCTGACCGGCGCGCTGCTGTCCGCACGGCGGGTCCGGACGCCCCGGCTGCGGAACCTGGTCGGCATCGCGTCCTTCCTGGCCGTGATGGAGATTCTGGCCGCGATCCAGCCCTCGCTGTGGACCTTCGTCCCGCTGCTGGCCGCGCTCGGCATGGCGACGCTGATGTTCCTGACCGCCGCGCAGTCGATGGTCCAGCTGACCACGCCCGACGGGTTGCGTGGGCGGGTCTCCGGGATCTACAACCTGGTGTTCATCGGCGGCGGCGCGATCGGCGGTCCGCTGGTCGGTTTCCTCGCCCAGACCTGGGGCGCGCGCAGCAGCCTGCTGCTGTCCGGGCTGATCCCGGCCGCCGCGACGATCGCGATCGCTCTGCGGCTGCGCCGCGACGGCCGGTTCCGGCTGGTCCTGGTCCGCACCCGCTCCCCCTGGCACCAGGCCCCGGTCCGGGTCAACCTCGAGCAGACCGAGATCCAACTGTCGGCCCCGACCAGCCCGCGGGTCACGCGCACCTCGCGCCCGTTCACTCTGGGCCGCCGCCAGCACCAGCGCACGGACCCGCACACGCGGCCGATGCGCCCACGCCGGCGCCCGCAACACCACTAGTCGTCCGGGGCAGGGCCGGGAAGCTGCCTCCCCGCCCTGCCCCGGATCCGGTGGCGCTGAATACTTGACGACGTAAATTAAGCACCCCTAGGCTCGGCGAGGTCCGCTCTCTCCTCCCCCCGAGGGATCACATCGTGCTGAACCTCACCAGACGCCGTACCGCCGCGGCCGTGCTGGCCTCCGTCGCCCTGGTGTCGACGGCTGCCGCGATCGCACCGGCCGACGCGGCCCAACCCACCGCCCACCAGCCCGGCCCCAAGCCGGCGCTGGTCGAGCCGGACTCCGCCTTCCAGGGCGTCCCCGACCTGACCACGAGCGCCAAGTCCACGCCGGCGACGTACCCGCAGGTCGCGGCCAAGCCGTACATGGGCTGGTCCAGCTGGAGCCTGCAGTCCACCAACTACCCGGGCGTGAACCCGGACGGCCCGGGCAGCTTCATCTCCGAGCAGAACATCCTCACCCAGGCCCAGGCGATGGCGACCAAGCTCAAGCCGTTCGGCTACGAGTACATCAACATCGACGCCGGCTGGCAGCTCGGCGGTGACGAGTACGGCCGCCCGACCGCGAACCCGAAGCGGTTCCCGCGCGGGATGAAGGCGGTCGGCGACGACCTCCACAAGCTCGGCCTGAAGTTCGGCATCTACACCGTGGTCGGGCTCGGGTTCGACGTCTACCGCGACGGCAACACGCCGATCTACGACGCGCCCGGCTGCTTCACCCGCGACATCGTCTACCCGGACCTGCGCACCACGAACGGCTGGGACCAGGCGTACAAGATCAACTACGCGAGCCCGTGCGCGCAGAAGTACGCGGACTCCATCGCGAACCTGTTCGCCAGCTGGGGTGTCGACTTCATCAAGATGGACGGGGTCGGCCCGGGCTCCTGGAAGGGCGCGCCGGACGACCCGAACCACAACAACACCGAGGACGTCGAGGCGTGGTGGCGCGCCGTCCAGAACTCCGGCCGCCCGATGATGTACACGCTGTCGTGGTCGCTCAGCCACCGGTACGCCGACGTCTGGAAGCAGAACTCGAACGGCTGGCGGATCGACACCGACGTGGAGTGCTACTGCGACACCATCGTCCGCTGGGACGGCTCGGTGAAGCAGCGCTGGTGGGACCTGCCGCAGTGGATCGACGACGCCGGGCCGGGGCACTGGAACAACCTGGACGCGATCAACGTCGGCGTCGGCGAGATGGACGGCATCAACGAGGCCGAGCGGCAGAGCTACATGACGTTCTGGGCGATCAACGCCGCGCCGCTGTTCGTCGGTGACGACATGACCAAGCTGGACGCGTACGGCCTGAAGCTGCTGACCAACCGCGAGGTCATCGCGATCAACCAGTCCGGCAACCCGGCCCGCCCGCTGAACCAGGACCAGCTGCAGCAGGTCTGGTACGCCAAGAACGCCGACGGCAGCGTCACGGTCGGCCTGTTCAACCTGGCCGAGACCCCGGCCGCGGTGACCGGGAACTTCGACCAGCTCGGCATCACCGGCAAGGCCACCGTCCGCGACGTCTGGGCGAACCAGAACACCCGCGGCGTCTCCAGCCAGGTCAGCGCGGACCTCCCTGCGCACGGCTCGAAGCTGTACAAGATCACGCCGGAGAAGAAGGCGTCGCCGAGCAAGCCGGCCGACCTGACCGCGACCGACGTGAGCCGTACGACGGTCACGCTCGGCTGGCAGCCGAGCACCGGCGCCTCGTCGTACCAGGTGTTTGCCAACGGCAAGCAGGTGGCGACCAGCTCGACCACGAGCGCGGTGGTGACCGGGCTGCTGCCGCAGACGCAGTACACGTTCACCGTGCAGGGCGTGTCGGGCGGCCGGGCCTCGGAAGCGAGTGCGCCGGTCACCATGTTCACCTCGAAGTCGGGTGGGCCGGTGAAGTACGAGGCCGAGGCGTCGACCAGCACGCTGACCGGGAACGCGGGCATCTCCGGCTGCAACCTGTGCTCCGGCGGCCAGAAGATCGGCAACATCGGCTACGACGCGTCGGTGACGCTGAACGACATCACCGTGCCGGCCACCGGGACCTACCTGGTGAAGATCGCCTACACCGACGGCGACACCAGCCGGCAGAGCATGCTCACCGTCAACGGCGCCGACGACTACTGGGTGAACTACCACGGCCTCGGCGACAACGACTGGGGCACGCCACAGGTCACCTACCTGCCGATGAAGCTCCAGGCCGGAACCAACTCGATCAAGGTGCACAACCCGGGCGGCTACATCGCCGACATCGACTGGATCACCGTCTGACGGTTGTCCACAGATCGCGGGGCCGGCCTTCCCCTGGGCCGGCCCCGTGCCTTTACTGGACGAATGAGCGCCTATCCCGAACCTCTCGTCCCGCCTGGCTCGACCGCGCCGGTCCCCCGCCGGATCCGCGCGACTCTCGGCGATCGCGTCGTACTGGACACGTCGGACGCGATCTATCTGTGGGAGTTCCCGCCCTACCCGCAGTACTACGTGCCGGTCGCGGACGTGGCCGACGGGGTGCTGGCTGACACCGGCGAGACGAAGACGTTCGAGCACGGTGTCGCGCGGGTGCACACCGCGGGGTCGGGCAAGGCGTGGGTGTACGACGACGGCGTCGCGAAGGACCGGGTCCGCTTCCAGTGGGACGCGCTGGACAGCTGGTTCGAGGAGGACGAGGAGGTCTTCGTCCACCCGCGCAATCCGTACGCGCGCTGCGACGCGATCAAGTCGACCCGGCATGTCCAGGTCGCGGTCGACGGCGTCGTCCTCGCGGAATCGGCCTCGACCGTGATCGTCTTCGAGACCGGGCTGCCACCGCGCTACTACTTCCCGCGTACGGCGGTGCGCCTGGAGCACCTCACCCCGAGCAGCACTGTCACCTCCTGCCCGTACAAGGGCACGACGTCGGCCTGGTGGTCGGTCGGCGACCGCGCGGACCTCGCCTGGTCCTACGACTTCCCCACCGCTCCGCTGCTCCCGATCGCCAACCACATCGCCTTCTTCGACGAAAAGGTCGACACCACCGTCGACGGCGTCCTCCAGGACCGCCCGATCACCCCGTTCTCGGACTGACCCGGGTCACTTCCCACCGGGTCTCAGGTCCGCGATCAACTGCTGGAAGTGGGGGCACGCGGTGAAGTCGGGGGCCTCGCAGGTGAGGGCGTGCTGGATGAGGCGCTTGGACTCCTGCGCCTGGCGGATCTGCTCGTCGAGGACGGCGTCCTGCTCGGTGAGGACCGCTCGGCGCTCGGGGCCGCCGGGGGCCTCGAACATGCGGCGGATCTGGTCGAGGCTGAGGCCGGCGGCCTTGGCGCGCTGGATCATCACCACGCGAGCGACGTGCGACTCGTCGTACCGGCGTTGGCCGCCGACTCGCGCGGCCGGGGTGAGCAGGCCTTCGTCCTCCCAGTGCCTGAGCACATGAGTGGCCAGCCCGAACCGGCCCGCGAGGTCGCCGATCCCGAACATCAGATCGCCGAGGTGACGCCGCCGTCCATGGTGATGATGGCGCCGGTGACGTAGCTGGCGAGCGGGGAGGCGAGGAAGACGGCGACGTTGGCGACCTCGGCGGGTTCGCCGGCTCGGCCCATCGGGATCTCGGCGACCATCTCCGCCAGCAACTCCTCCTTCGGCCGGCCGCTCGCGCGGACCGCGGCCTCGAGGCCCTCGTCCACCCGGGCCGTTCGAGTCATGCCGGGGTTGATCACGTTCACCCGGACGCCCTGCCCGGCGTACGCCTTGGCGTAGCCGACCGACGCCAGCATCAGCGCCGCGTTGGCCGCGCCACCGCCGATGTGCAGCGGGTTCGCCGCGCGCCCGCCCTGGCCGACCACGTTCACGACCGCGCCGCTGCCGCGCTCGGCCATGCCGCGGATGACCGCCTCGGTCGCGTGCATGTAGGTGAAGTACTTCGCCTCCATCGCCGCGTGCAGCGCCTTACTGTCCAGCTCGTCGACCGGCGTCCGCCGGGCCGCGCCCGCACAGTTGATCAGGATGTCCGGTACGCCGATCCGCTCGAACGCAGCCCTGGTCGCGTCGGCATCGGTCAGGTCGACCGCCTCGACGCCGTAGCTCAGCCCCTTGGCCGCGAGCTCCTCCTGCGCCTTCGCGAGATTCCCGGGGTCACGGGAAATCCCGGTCACCTTCGCACCCTCCGCCGCGAGCGCCTCCACGCAGGCCAGCCCGATCCCCTTGCTCGCTCCGGTGACAACCGCGGTCCGACCGGACAGTTGCAGATCCACGTGCCGACTCCTTCTCGTCCCTCACTGGCCCCCGGAAAGTCTACGGCGCGGCGTGGATGCCGTGAGCAATCGTCACCTTTCGGACGTCGGGGCCATCGGCAACGAATTGGGATTGTCGCTGTTGTGGGCTGGAACGGGCCAGTACGATAGGTAACCAGATCGACACTCTTTGTTTCGACGCCTGATGCCCGAGCTGTTGCCCTGAGCACCCGACGCCGGAGGACCCGTGCCGACCATGTCCACTTCCCATTCTCCGCCAGGTTCCGACCGGACACCTCTGTCCGAACGCAGCACCTGGCGATCCGTTCTCCACCATGACCTGCCGGCCTCGCTGGTGGTCTTCCTGATCGCCATTCCACTCTCGCTCGGGATCGCCGCCGCGTCCGGCGCCCCGCTGATCGCCGGCCTGGTGGCCGCGGTGGTCGGCGGTGTGGTCGCCGGCGCGCTGGGCGGCTCCCCGTTGCAGGTCAGCGGCCCGGCTGCCGGCCTCACCGTTGTCGTCGCGGGCCTGGTCGGCCAGTTCGGCTGGGCCGCGACCGCCGGCATCACCTGCGCCGCCGGCCTCCTGCAGATCCTGCTGGGCGTCACCCGGATCGGGCGGCTCGCCCTCTCACTCTCACCCGCCGTGGTGCATGGCATGCTCGCGGGGATCGGCGTCACCATCGCCGTCCAGCAGCTGCACGTGGTGCTCGGCGGCCAGGCGCAGAGCTCGATGATCGCCAATCTGGCGGCCCTGCCCGGCCAGCTCGTGGCTCACCATCCGCACTCGGTGCTGGTCGGCGTGCTGACCGTCGTCATCCTGCTGGCCTGGCCCAGAGTGCCCAGGGCCAAAGCGATTCCGGCGCCGCTGGTGGCTGTCGTCGCGGTGACGGCGCTGGCAGCCGTGTTCATGGCGGACGTCGCCCGGGTCAACCTTCCGGACCAGCCGTTGCAGGAGCTGATCCTGCCCGCGGTGCCCGACGGCACCCCGATGGAGATCATCACCGCGGTGCTGACCGTGGCCCTGGTCGCCAGCGTGGAGTCACTGCTGTCAGCCGTTGCCGTGGACAAGCTTCATAGCGGCAAGCGCAGCAACCTGGATCGTGAGCTGATCGGCCAGGGCGCCGCGAATGCGGTGTCCGGCGCACTCGGTGGCATGCCGGTGACCGGCGTGATCGTGCGCAGCTCCACCAACGTCGCGGCCGGCGCGCGCAGCCGGGCGTCGGCGATCATGCACGGCATCTGGATCGCGGCGTTCGTGCTCGCCGCGGGCTCGATGCTCGAACTCATCCCGATGGCCGCCCTGGCCGGCGTACTGCTCGTCATCGGGCTGCGCCTGGTCCAGCTCGCCCACATCCGCACCTTGCGGCGGCATGACGAGCTACTCGTGTACGTCGTGACCGCTGCCGGCGTCGCCGTACTCGGGCTGGCCGAGGGTGTGCTGCTCGGTCTGGTGCTCGCGCTCGCGCGCGTGCTCTACCGGCTCACCCGAGCGACCGTCACCGCGACCGAGCAGGACGGACTGTGGACCGTGCGGATCCGCGGCTCACTCGTCTTCCTCGGCGTCGCATCACTGGTCCGCACGCTGCGGACGATCCCCGTCGGCACCAAGGTGCGAGTCGAGCTCGAGGTCGATCACCTCGACCACGCGGCGTACGAAGCGATCGAGGACTGGCGGCGCGGTCACCTCGCGCGCGGAGGCTCGGTCGAGCTCAACCGGGTGGCGCTGCGGGCCGCGCTGCACACCGACACGGCCCGGCGGCTGCTGCCCTGGCAGCGCCAGGTCATCCCCGAGCCCGACCAGCGCGTCTCGATGCTGGACGGCGTTCGCGCGTTCGAGGCGTCGGCCGACGAGATCCGGCCGATGCTGGCCAAACTGGCGGCCGACGGACAGCGTCCGGCGCACCTGTTCATCACCTGCGCGGACTCACGGATCCTGCCGAACATGATCACCACGAGTGGTCCCGGCGACCAGTTCTGCGTCCGCAACATCGGCAACCTGGTCCCGCCGAAGGGATCGAACAGCAACTCCGTCGACGCCGCGATCGAGTACGCCGTCGACGTCCTCGGTGTGCGGTCGATCGTGGTCTGCGGTCACTCGCACTGCGGTGCGGCGGCGGCCGCGCTGGAGGCGAACGTCCCAGCCGGCTCCGGCCTGCAGAGCTGGCTCCGCCACCTGGAGCCGTCGGTACGGCGTGCCGTCGGACTACCGGACATCGTCGACCCGGCGACCGGGGTGAAACTGTCTCCGGCCGACAAGCTGTCCGTCGCGAACGTCGGCGTACAGCTGGCGAACCTGCGCAGCTTCGCCTGTGTCCGCAAGGCCGAGGCCGAAGGACGGCTCGAGCTGATCGGACTGTGGTTCGACATCGGAGCGGCGGCGGCCCGGCTGGTCCTCGACCGCGAGCCCTACCTGGTCCGTGCCGACGAGGAACTGGCCACCGCCGGCACCTTGTCCAAACGCTGATCGAACCTGGCGGGTGCGCTCTTCAAGCGCACCCGCCGCGCGTCGAAGATCAGCAGGAGCGGCAGGGCCAACGCGATCGCGACCAGCCCGTCGAGCCAGTAGTGGTTGGCCGTCACCACGACGACGGCGAACGTCAGCACCGGGTGCGCCATCCACAACCAGCGCCACCGCGAGTGGGTCGCCCGGATCAGGAACACCGCGACCATGAACGCCCAGCCGACATGCAGGCTCGGCATCGCCGCGAACTGGTTCGCCACCCCGGAGTCCGTCGTCGGACCGTAGACGGACTGCCCGAGCAGCACGCCGGTGTCCACCCAGCCGGGCATCATCCGCGGCGGCGCCAGTGGGAAGAACGTGTGCCCGACCAGCGCCAAGCCGGTCAGTGACGCAAGCGCCCAACGTGCTTTGCCGTACTCGGCCGGCCGCCGGATCATCAACCACAGCAGAACTGTCGCGGTCAGCGGGAAGTGCACGCTCGCGTAGAAGACGTTCGCGGCCTCGGCCAATCCGGAGATCCGCAGCGCCTGGTGCTGCACGGTCGCCTCACTCGGCAGCCCGAGCCAGGCCTCCCAGCCGATCAACTTGTCGGCATGCCGGTACGCCGGTCCCGCATGGTCGGCGGACAGAAACCGGCCGAGGTTGTAGGCGCCGAACAGGACTGCCAGCAGCGCGACCTCGCGGATGATCCGCCGTCCGCCGCCGGCCCGCGGCCGCAGCACGACCGATTGCTTGACGACCGGTTGGTCCACCCGCTCCAGCGTCAGTTGCGCCACGAGAACCCCTCCTCAGCCCGCGTTCCAAATTATCGCAATCTGCTTATAGTTGCGAAGAATATGAACCACCTCACACTTCGGCCTGCGTAATTGCGTTGCCGGGCGTGGGTGGGTCGGGAAGGGTTCGGGGATGGTTGGCGTGTTCATCCGGTGGACCTGGATGCGGGCGGTGCTGCACAACGGGTGGTGGCTCGTGACGAGCGTCTACCTGGTCGTCGACGCCGGCCTCTCCCCCGCCCAGCTGGTGCTGATCGGGTCGGTGCAGAGCGTCTTCGGGCTGCTGTGCGAGGTGCCGGCCGGCGTGTTCGCCGACACGGTCAGCCGCAAGTGGTCGCTGGTGATCTCGCAGCTGCTGATGGGTACGGCGATGCTCGCCACCGGCCTCGTCACGTCGTTCCCGCTGCTCCTCGCGACGCAGGTCCTGTGGGGCATCTCGTGGACGTTCGCGAGTGGATCGGACGTCGCCTGGATCACCGACGAGCTCGATCAGCCGGACCGCATCAGCGCCGTACTCGCACGGGCTGCCCGGGCTCAGCTGACCGGGGCGGCGACCGGCCTGATCGCGCTCGGGCTGCTCGCGTGGGCGACCCGCCGCGATGTCACGATCGTCGTGGCCGGTGTCGCGATGATGTCGCTCGCGGTCTACATCGCGCTCAGGTTCACCGAGGAGCGATTCGTCCCGATCCGCACCGCGCGGTGGTCGGCGTCGTGGACGACGTTCCGCCGCGGTCTGACCTTGGTACGGCGGAACCGCGAGATCATGCTGATCTTCGGCGCGACCTTCCTGGTCAACGGCGCGTCGGACGCGGCCGGGCGGATGACGCAGAAGCAGTTGCTCGACCTGGGGTGGCCGAGCGAGCCGGATCCGATCATCTGGTTCACCGGCCTCGGTGTCGTCGGGCTGATCGTCGGCGCGCTGACGTTGCGCGTGTTCGGGAGGCGCATCGACGGCGACCACGCCCGCACCGACTATGCGTGGGCGGCTGTCGCGGGGGTGGTCAGCATGCTGATGCTCGCGGTGGCCCGGGATCCGGTGGTCGGCGCGATCGCCGTCGTACTGGTCTCCGGGATCGTCACTCCGCTGACGCGGGTGATCAGCACGATCTGGGTGAACGCGCGGACGACGGCGGACGTGCGGGCGACGACGCACTCGTTCCTGGCGCAGCTCGAGTACCTGGGCGAGATCGTCTGTGGAGTGGGGATCGCCGCGATCGCCCGGCTGAGCAGTCTGCCGGTCGCGCTGGCCGCGTGTGCGGTGTTGTTCCTCGCGACTGCGTTACTGATGCGGCGGCCAGCTGACCGTCGCGTGGTCGGTAGTCGCACGGACGTGTAGCGGTTGGTCGGCCGGGAGCTCGCCGTACGCCGCTTCGTCCACGACGACGACCGGTGTCGAGAGACCGTAGAGCTCGTGGGCGACAAGGGCGCCCAAGGCAATGATCGAGTCGGGGCGGGCGAGAATGATCGCGGCCGGGGCAGCGCCCGCGCGGATCTGCTCGGCGAGCACGCTGGACGCGGAGCTCGAACCGCGGCCGGACTCCATCACCAGGACGCGACCGGCCAGGACCTCGCCGCACTGCGGATGATGAGCGTCGACGATCCGGCCGTGCTCGTCGGTCCCGCCCCAGAACGACAGCGGCGCGGTCAGGCGGATCGGCGTACCGACCGCGGTGCCGGGATGAAGGGTGCGCGCCTCGATCGTCATGCCGTCAGCTCCTCGAGGACGACCCGGCCCGCGCGGGCGGAGGCGACGCATTCCGCCAGCGAGCCGAGGACCACGTCGACGCCGATGTTGCCCGGGGCGTAGTGCGCCCACTTGCCGGAGTTCGTCATCACGTTCTTCCAGGCCGGCGAGAGGATCGCGGTCACGTACGTGCAGGTGTCGACCACGATCGTGACGCCGGCCGCTTCGAGGGTGCTGATGACTCCGGTCTCGGCCGCGCGCTCCCGGGTCGCGCGGCCGGTGGACAGGTAGAACGGCACCCGGATGGGCGGGCCGTTGCGCAGCAGATCGGCCAGTTGCCGGCATTCGTCGTACGACGCGTGCGGGGTGCCGACACTCACCGCATCGATCTGGTCCGCGGCGATTGTCGACAATCGACGCCTGGTTCGTCGCATCGTCTCGAGGTCGACCACGTACGTCGGCAACTCGTCGAGCGGACCCGTAGGCGCTTCCGGGGTGACGCCGACCGCGTGGAACAGGGCGACTCCCCCGGCCGACGCCGCCGCGGCGCCGAACGCCTTCAGGTTGTCCTCGCTGACATCCGCCGGAATCCCCACCAGCACAGGGATCTCGCCACCGACCATCGACCCGACGTGCACCCCGAGCAACGGGTACGCCAGGTCCGTCCGCAGGAAGTCACCGAGCGGACGGCAGTCGAAGACCACGGTCCCGCGCCGCGCCTCGGTCGTCTGCAGTCCGGAATACGGCGCTCGCGCGGTGATCGCGGCGCAGATGTCGAGGAAGTCGCCGTACCGGTCGGTCCGGGCGCCGAGGACCGAGTTGGCGAACACGATCGCGTTCGACTCCGCCCAGGCCACGTGCTCACCGAGACCCGGCCGGTTCGGGAGCTGGTACGGCGCGCAGGTCCACGTCGGCGTGCAACCGAGGTCGACGTACGCGGCCATCAGCTCGCGGCCGCGGAGAGCGGTCTCGCGTTCGGCGTCGGTGCCGGTGCGGACCAGGCCGGGATGCAGCAGATCCATCGAGCCGACGTTCAGGGTGGTCGGGACCCGGACCTTCGCGCCGAGGCGGGCCAGCTGGTAGGCGAAGTCGAGGCTGACCTGGCCGTGGTACAGGCAGGAGTCGACGTGCGCCGAGGTGATCTCGACCAGCCGCGGCGCACCCTCGATCCGGGCCAGGCCGACGATCACCCGCATCGCCAGCGCCACGCCGTCTCCGTGCCGACCGCCGAGCAGGTCCTCTTCCTCGGCGGTCAGCTGGAGATTGTCCACAATCCGAAAATCTACAACCTCATGGTCAGGACGTGACCTCGCAGTTCTGTACAACGTCGGTACCAGCACCGCCGCTGCACACGTCGTTGTTGCCGCCGGGTGGGAACGGCGGGCCGCCGGGCGGCGGCGGGAACGGGTTGTCGCCGTCGACGAAGTCGTCGCCGGCGCCACCACTGATCGTGTCACTGCCGAAGTTGCCGAACAGCGTGTCGTTGTCCGGGCCGCCAGTGATCGCGTCGTCGAGCGGTCCGCCGAACGCGGTGTCGTCGCCGGCGCCACCATTGATCGTGTCGACCCCGCCGAACCCGATGAGCTGGTCCGCACCCTGACCGCCGTTCAGAGTGTCGTCGCCACCAAGACCGGCCAGCAGGTCGTCGCCCTGGCCACCGTTCAGGACGTCGTTGTTCGTCCCGTTCGACGGCGCGAACGGCAGGCTGTCGAGCTCGTCGCCGATGAGCACGTCGTTGCCCCGGCCACCGTCGACCGTGTCGTTCCCGCCTTCTGCGCACACGAGGTCGTCGCCGTCACCGGCGAACACGATGTCGTTGCCGGCACTGGCGACGATCACGTCGTCACCGCTCGTGCCGACGATGGTGCCCGCCCCGACGATCGTGGCCGGCACCTCCTCGCCGGGCGGACCGCACAGCGGCGGTTCCTGGGCGTTCGCCGCGGTCGGCAGCACCGTACCGAGCAGCAGCACCGCCACCCCCAAAGAAAACTTGCGCATGACTCCCCCTCCACTGATGCCAGTCGCCGCGGATCCACCAAGGGATCAACGACCTACTGACATCACAGCACCGGCACCTACACCTTGGCGATAAGCCCGGGGTGACGCCACAGGCACCTGCTGGCGTCACCCGAACCGCACGACGGTGCCCAGTGACGGCACCCCAGCGGTCAGCTACATCCTTCAAACGGTGTGCCGACGGGAGGCGACCAGGGTCCCGGCCTGGTAGCCGTCGGCTCTGAGCAGCTGCCCCGAGGTGACGTCGAGGATGTCGATGCTCAGCGGCGCGCCGGCCAGGTCCTCGGAGCTGATCGGCCGGTCGTCGAGGTACAGATCGACCCGGTTCATCCCTTCCACGTCGAGCGTGACGGTGAGCGTCGTACCGCTGAGGGACGTCGACACGCCGAGCCGGCGGTGTGGCATCGCCGCCAGCAACGAGCCGGCCTTGTTCAGCAGGTCGACGTTGCCGTCGAGCAGGTCGGCCCGCGTCATCTTGTGGGTCTCGTGCGGTCGGATGCCGAGGTCCTCGACCGGCGTGCCGGACAGCTCGCCGACCCGCAGCGTGCGGCGGATCGAGACGCGCAGGTTCGCGCCGTTCGGCAACGCCTCGTACGGCGAGGTCGAGTCCGGCGGCGGTGGTTCGTTCAGCAGCGCGGCGAGCAACCCGTGCGTCCACACGTTCGCGCCACCCGCGCCGGTGTTGTCGTCGACCCCGAGGATGGTGCCGATCTCGTGGTCGGCGAACCCGGCGGCGAAGATGTCGGTCGCCGAGTAGCAGCGGGCGTCGGTGATCAGCACCACCGGGCCGTGGTAGGTCTGGCCGATGTCGTTCGCGCCGTCCTCGGGCGTGATCGGCTTCGCGGCCGAGTACCCGGCCCCCGTCTCGGTCGCCAGCTCGAGCGACTCGAACCACGGACCAAGGTCGATCCCGGCCGGGTTGTCCTTGTGCCGGCGGCAGATCCGCAGGTTCAGCGCTGTGCTGATGAACTGCACCGGCTCCGGCGAGATCCGCCGCGGGGTCAGCGTCTGCAGGGTGAACTCGCTGGCGAAGATGTGGCCGCCGCCGTTGTCGCGGACGTCCACGATCAGCCCACGCTGCGGCAGCAGCCCGGCCAACCGGACGAACTCGTCCCGGAACGCGACCGGGTCCTGCACGCTGAAGGTGAAGATCCGCAGGTGCCCGAAGGTCCCGTCCGGCGTCACGACCTCGCGGGCCCGGAAGACGCCGGGCATCGTGGTCGGCAGATCCGCGGCGCCGACCGCGGCCGGCGTCCGCAGCTCGGCCGAGCTCTGACCGCGTTCCAGCTCGACCACGTCACGCACGTAGAGCGCCTTCTTGGCCCGGGCCTTCTCGTCGGAGTCGAGGTCCAGGCCCATCGAGGCGGAGGTCTCGCTGATCGCGTCCAGATCCGTCATCGGCGGGAGGTTGGCGGTCACCTTCCACTCCTCGCGCAGCTCCTGCGTGGAGCCGTCGAGACCGAGGTAGGTCAGGGTGACCCACGCCTCGTCGGGCGGCAACTGGATGAGCAGGGGCCGCAACGTGAGCGACTCCAGCCCACGCGCCAGGTTGGCCGCGTCGTTGCTCCCGGCGAACTGGGCGCCGTTCAGGGCCACGGCACGGGCGATCGGTGTGCCGTTCCAGTGCGTCACCTCGGCGCCGGGACCGAACTGCGGCGCCGAGTAGCCGGTCACCACCCGGGTGATCAGGTAGTGCTCCTCGCCGCCGGCGTCGTAGCACTTCTCGATCATGAACGGCAGGTACGCGATCTTGCCGGCGAACGGAGCCGGCAGCAGGTAGTTGGTGTGCAGGTCGCGCACCGAGTGGAAGATGCTCGACATCTGCCGGTGGAACACCCACTCGGGCTCCATCGTGTCGGCGTTCTGGCGTTCCATCCGCGACCGCATCACCCGCAGCCGCTGCAACGGGTTCACCGCGTGCATCGCAGCCTTGAGCGGTAGGTGCACGTAGTTCTGCTCGAGGATCAGCAACGACTGGTCGACGAGCAGCTTCCGTTGCCCGAGCGTCAGCGTTCCGGCCGAGGCCAGAAACTGCGGCAGCGGTACGGCGGCCGCCGCGGCCTCGGTGGTCGCTGCCCGGGTCGTGCGGGTCCCGGCGGTACTCGCGATGGTCTTCCTGGCAGCCCGCTTGGTGGCCGTCGTCGCGGTCGTCTGCGCCTTCTTCGCTGTGCTGGTCTTCTTGGCGGTGCTGGTCTTCTTCGCCGTCGTCTTCTGCTGGGTCGTCGACTTCATGTTGCGTGGCTGTGACATCTCTCCCCCAATGCGGCAGCCCCTCCCCGGGCCACGATCCCTCAACCGTCGTCCGCGCATCCGGCGATGTCAACGGGACAACGGTTGACCACCTTGCTGCAAGGATGGGGTGGTGGATGAGGTCTGGGACAGCTTGACGTCGGTGCAGCCGGATCCGTCGCTCCGGGTCGTCATCGGCACCGGGATCGCGGCGCTGCTGCTGATCGCCTGGCGGCCGATCTGGCGGTACACGCGGCAGGTCGTGACGATCGCGCACGAGGGCGCGCACGGCCTGATCGCCGCGCTCGTCGGACGGAAGCTGGCCGGGATCCGGCTGCACTCCGACACGTCCGGGGTCACCGTGTCGCGCGGCCACCCCACTGGCCCGGGCATGATCGCCGTACTGCTGGCCGGTTATCCCGGTCCGGCGTTGTTCGGGCTGGCTGCGGCCTTTGTGCTCAGCCGTGGGTACGCCGTGGCGCTGCTGTGGGGACTGTTGCTCGCCTTGCTCGTCCTGCTGCTGCAGATCCGCAATCTCTTCGGACTGTGGTCGGTGCTGGTCTTCGGTGCGGTCGTGTTCGCGGTGTCGTGGTGGGGATCGCCGGACGTGCAGTCCGCGTTCGCCCATCTGCTGACCTGGTTCCTGCTGCTGGCTGCGCCACGTGCCGTACTGGAGTTGCAGCACTCGCGCCGCGGCGGTGGCGGGCGTAGTTCCGACGCCGATCAGTTGCGGCGCCTGACCGGCGTACCCGCGCTGATGTGGGTCGGCTTCTTCGGCCTGGTGACGCTCGCGTGCTTGGCACTCGGCGTCGTGTGGTCAGGTGTGTTGCCGGACTAGGCCGGTGGTGGCAGCGTCACGCCGAAGCCGGTGATGGCGAGCCGCAGGAGCACTTGGCCCGGGCGCAGCAGGTCCGCGATCTTCGCGGCACTGAGGAGCTCCAACTCAGCCAGCCGAGTTGCGTACGCCGTTTGGCCGTCGAGGCGGGCGCGTTGCAACTCGGCGGTGTTGTGCCAGACCTTCTGCCGCGACTCGCGCAGGAACCGCTGCGACGCGAGCCGGTTGAGCGGGGTCAGCACCTGGTCGAGCAGACTCCTTGCGCCACCGAGCTGGCGGTCCTCCGCAGCGACACGTTCCGCCAGCACACCGTCGATCCGTTCGTGGTCGCGGCGGCGCCTGGCCATCAGCTGTGGATCGGTGAAGTCCTCGTCACTGATCACGGCCAGCAACGCCTGCGGCAGGTCGTAGTTGACGTGCGCGTTGATGCCGAGCAGGACGTGTACCAGTGGCGGCATGTCCGCAGGTGTCCCGAAGGCGAGCCGCCAGGGTCGCGCGGCGGTCTGCGCCGCGTCGTGCGCGTCCAGGTACAGCTCGGCGAACTTCACGTCCCACAGCTCGACCCACTCCGGGTCCTCGAAGCGCGCTTGGTCGATCGCCGTACCGACGGCCTGGGTGGTGCGCAGGTAGGTGCTGAGGAAGATCCGCCGGTGCTCCAGCTCCGCCGGCAGCTCGTCCAGCCGCTGCTGCATCCGGGCGACAACACCTGCAATGTCCTCGCTCATCGAATCTCCCTCAGCATGCGCGATGCCTCCTACCAGCTCGTCAGGCGCGACCACCGGTGATCGGGCGGGAGCGCTGGTCGGTGCCTGGACCGCCGTACGGGTAGTCGGCGGCGCCTGGGTCGCTTGCCTCGTTCAACTTGGCGGTCTCGTCCGCGGTGAGGTGCAGGTCGGCAGCAGCGAGGTTGTCGTTGAGCTGCTCCATCGTGCGGGCGCCGAGGATGACCGAGGTGATGGCCGGGCGGTCGACCAGCCACGCGAGCGCCACCTGCGCCATCGAGATGCCTCGCGCCTCAGCAATCTCCCGGACCGCCTCCACCACGTCGCGGACGCGCTGGTTGCGGCTCCGGCGGTGCCACGACTCGACGCCGCGGTCCGGGTTCTCACCCAGCCGGGTGGCACCTGTCGGCTCCTCGTCGAACGAGTACTTCCCGGTCAGCCAGCCACCACCCAGCGGCGACCACGGCAGCAGCCCCAGCCCGTTGTCCTGCGCGGCCGGGACGATCTCCCACTCGATCTCACGCACGAGCAGGTTGTACTGCGGCTGCAGCGTGACCAGCCGCGACCACCCGCGCCGGTCGATCAGGTCGCACGCCTTCTGCAGCTGCCACCCGGTGAAGTTCGACAGGCCGCCGTACGAGATCTTCCCCGCGCGGACGGCGTCCTCCAGGAAGCCGAGCGTCTCCTCGAGCGGGGTGACCGGGTCCCACGCGTGCAACTGGTAGAGGTCGATGTGCTCCACGCCGAGGCGGCTGAGCGAGGCGTCCAGGGCGCGGCGGAGGTGCCGACGGGAGGTGCCGACGTCGTTCGGTGAGTCGCCGGTCGGGAACCGGCCCTTGGTGGCGAGTACGAGGTCGTCGCGCGCCGAGCTCTTCGCCAGCCAGCGGCCGACGATCTCCTCCGAGACCCCGGCGGAGTACACGTCGGCGGTGTCGACGAAGTTGCCGCCGGCCTCGACGTACCGATCCAGCTGCGCGTGCGAGCCGGCCTCGTCGGTCTCGTTGCCGAACGTCATCGTGCCGAGCGCGTAGGTGGAGACGACGGCGCCGCTGGCGCCCAGAGTGCGGTATTCCACGATTGCTCCTTCTCAGACTGTCCGAACGGCCGACTACGGTGGCTGTTCATGGATACAAGTGAGCTGCTGATCGACGCCCACAGCCGGATCCGCGAAGTGGTGCACGACGTCGTAGCCGACCTCGACGACACTACCCTCGCCGCGCGGCCGGGTGACACGGCCAACTCGATCGCCTGGCTGGTGTGGCACCTGACCCGGGTCCAGGACGACCATCTCGCCGACGCCGGCGGGTACGAACAGGTGTACACCGCGGACGGCTGGCACGAGCGGCTCGGACTCCCGCTCGACGCCGCCGACACCGGGTATGCGCACACTACGAAGGAGGTCGCGCTCGTCCAGCTGTCGGCTGACCAACTACTCGGGTACTACGACGCCGTGCACGAGCGCACGGTGGAGTTCCTGAAGACGGTCACCGACGACGGCCTGGACCGGATCGTCGACCGCCGGTGGAATCCGCCGGTCTCGCTCGGCGTCCGGCTGGTCAGCGTGATCAACGACTGCGACCAGCACGCAGGTCAGGCGGCGTACGTGAAGGGCCTGCTCAGTTGAGCTTGGTTTCCCACAGCGTCCCGCCGGCGATCAGGTAGAGCTTGTTCGAGGCGGTGTAGGCGGCATCGACCACGGGACCCTGCGGACCGTCGTTCGACTCCCGCACGGTCCAGCTGCCGTCCCACCCGCTGACCACCTTGACCTTGTTGTCTTGAGCAACGATCTGGACGACCTTGTCGCCGACGACGAGCGGGGGCGGCAGCTTGTCCTTGTCCCCGACCGAAATCGCCGGCACGTCCTTCAGACGCTTGGCGGGGCCGCTCCGCGACAGCTGCCAGATGGCCAGCTGGCCGTCGACGTACCCGGAGATGTAGCAGCCGGACGAATCACAGGTTGCTGTCATCGCTTGGCTGCGGTTGCCCGGCTCAGGCAGCCCGATCGCGCGCCACCCCTGGTTGAGATTGGTCGACTGCCAGACCGCGGCCTCCTGGGCGACCACGTTCGGCGCGAGGCGCACCTGCGAGCCGACGAGCACGATGCTGTTGCCCAGCGTCGTACCGTAGCTCGGTCCGACCAGGAGGGACGGCGTACTCTGCAGGGCTGTCTTCGCCGGGTTCTGCCGGACCCACTTCGCGTCGCTCTCCGGAAGCCACACCGCGCCGTCGTTCCCGGTCTCCACACCGCCCCAGGACCCGAGGAGCGCGCGGCCGGTCGGCGTGATGACGGCCGAGTACAGTCCGCCCGCGGTCTGCCCGCCGAACGTGTTGAACTCCTGCGGACGCTCCACCAGACCACCGTCGACCGTGCCTGTCCACACCGTCCAGCGCGTGTTCGAGTGCGCGCCGCCGGCCGCGCCGCCGAGCGCGAGCAGCTGCTTGCCGTCGTACGCGATCGAGTACCAGATCGCCTCGAACGCGTACGGGCTCTTCGGTGACGGCGTGACCTTGACCTGCTTGCGCTGGTCGCCGTCCAGGACCACGAGTTGCGGAACCACCTTGGCACCACGATCACGCAGGCCGACCAGCAGCTGGTCGCCGAACTGGGTGAGCGTGACGGGCTCCGCGCCGACGTCGACCTTGGTCCAGGTCACCGGCGGAGTCGATGACTTGGCGTCGTTGCACGCGACGAGACAGGCCAGCAGCAGGGCCGCGGCGACCAGGCGGCGCATCAGCGGTTCTGCGGGAGCTTGGTGGTCTTCTTCCGGCCCGTCCGCGGCGCGGACGGTGGTGGCACGACCGGACCGATGTCGCCGTCGGGCGCGACGTCCAGGTCGAGGATGACTGGCGCGTGGTCACTCGGACCGGTGCCCTTGCGGGCCTGGCGATCGATCCACGCCGCCTTGACCCGATCCGCCACCGGCGCGGTCGCGAGCATCAGGTCGATCCGCATGCCGAGGTCCTGGTGGAACATGCCGGCCCGGTAGTCCCAGTAGCTGAAGATCCGGTGGTCGGGCCAGCGGTCGCGGACGACGTCGTGCAGGTCCTTGGCGGCCATCAGGTCCGCGAGCGCCTGCCGCTCCGGCGCAGTCACATGCGTCTGACCGACGTACGCCGCCGGGTCGAAGACGTCGGCGTCGGTCGGGGCGATGTTCATGTCGCCGCAGACGATCTGGTCGGCCGGACCGGCCGCGACGACCTCACGCAGGGCGGCGAGCCAGGCGAGCTTGTAGTGGTAGTGGTCGGAGTCGGGGACGCGCCCGTTCGGCACGTAGAGCGAGTGGATGCGGATGCCACCACAGGTCGCCGCGACCGCGCGGGCCTCGGGCTTCGGGAAGCCGGGCGCCTCGGCGACTCCGGTGACCACGTCCTCCAGGCCGACCTTGGAGAGCAGCGCGACACCGTTCCACTGCACTTCGCCGTACAGGGCCGTCTCGTAGCCGCGCGCGGTCAGCTCGTCGTCCAGCAGCTCGGTGAACGCGTCGTCCGCGAGCTTCGTCTCCTGCAGGCACACCACGTCCGGCTGCCGCTCGTCCAACCACCCCAGCAACCGCGGCAGCCGCTGCTTCACCGAGTTCACATTCCAGGTCGCTACTCGCACCCGACCCACGGTAGTCCCCGGCACGGACCATTTCAGGCTTCAGCCGAGTTTCGGTGCCCGCCAGACCAGGGTGTTGCGGAGGTCGCTGGCCGGGCGTTCGACGCTGTTGTTGTGTCTCGGCTTGTCCTTGCGTCCCCAGGCGTCGTCCCCCAGCCACGGCGGCACGCCGAACGGCAGGTCGCGCGGCGGGATCCGCGCGTAGTCGGTCTCGAGGAACTTCGGGCCGTAGTTCGGCACCGCCGGGTCGCCGTCGGTATCCGGCGTGACGATCGCCCGGAGATCGGTCACCGCCTCGCGCCAGTTGTCCAGCAGCACCTGCGGGCTCCGGCTCGACGGGTGCGGCACCTCGAACACCGGCACGTCGGGCTTGCTCTCCCACAGCCTGAGCGCCGCACGCGCCTGGGCGCCGAACGCGACGATGGCCTGCAGGTCCGGACCGGTGATCATGTCGAGCAGCGCGTTGCGCCAGGCGAGGTGATCGGGCTTGGACAGCAGCGGCGCGGCCTGCTGCGCCCGCGACGGCAACAGCGCGTACGCGTACGCGTTGACGAGGGCGTAGCTGCGCGTCAGGCCGAGCTTGGTCAGGAACCCCTGCACGCGCTGCCCGGCGTCTCCCACCAGCGTCCGGCCCGCGATCCGCTCGGTCGGACCGGGATCGGACGCGATCGCCAGCAACCGCGCGCTGCGATTCAGCCGGCCCCGGTAGAACACCGGACCCCAGTCGTGCCAGAACAATTGCCGGAAATCCGCGTAACTGGGCACATTCGCGAAGTGCCGTGCCACCGCGGCCGGCGGGCCGGGATCGAAATCGGCCATCGTCAATACCTCCCCCTCAACGATTCCTGACCTACGCTCGTGAACAGGGCGGCACGGGGATTGTAGGACGGGAGGGGACATGTTTGTACTGCGTGGAACCGTTGTGACGATGCGGTCCGGCGGCGAGGTGCTCGAGCAGGGCGCGGTGTACGTCGGCGACGACGGACTGATCGCGGCTGTCACCCCGCTCGACGCCGTACCCGGCGGTTTCGAGAATGCGCCGCGACTTGTCGCGGGCGGCCTCATCTATCCCGGCCTGATCGATCTGCACAACCATTTGATGTACAACAGCCTGCCGTTGTGGACCGAGCCTTCGCGCACGGTTCCGTGGACCTCCCACAACCAGTGGGGACGTGCGCCGACATACAGCGAGCAGATCAGCCAGCCCGCCCGGCTGCTCGGCGCCGCGGCCGGGCGCGCCCTGCTCCGGTACGTCGAGACGCGCGCGATCGTCGGCGGCACGACGTCGATCCAGGGCAACCCGCGGGGCGCCGTACCGCCGGACAACGACCTGATCCGCAACATCGACTCCGAGAAACTCGGCACCCGCGACGACTTCATCCGGGTCAGCACTCTTGTTGCCGACAGCAAAGAAGCGCTGGCGCCGTACGCCGCCGCCGTCCAGCAGGGGCGCGGATTCATCGCGCATTCGGCCGAGGGGTCGGATCCGAAACTGCGCAAGGAGTTCCAGCTGCTGGACGAGGTCGGCGTGGTCACGCCGCAGCTGGTCGCCATTCACGGCGGCGCGCTGACCGCGGCCGATTTCGCCCGGATGAAGGCCGGGAAATCGAGCCTGGTCTGGTCCCCGTTCTCGAACTACTGGCTGTACGGCGCGACCGCGGACGTGGCCGCGGCGAAAGCGGCCGGCGTCCGGCTGTGCATCGGTTCGGACTGGGCGCCGTCGGGGACCCGGAACGTGCTGTGGGAGTTGAAAGTCGCCGATATCTGGAACAAAGCGCAGCCGTCACCGGTGTTCACGGACGAGGAATTGGTGCGGCTGGCGACGTCCAATCCCGGCGAGGCGTTGTCGGGCGTCTGGCCGCATCCACTCGGCCGGATCGAACGCGGCGCGCTGGCCGACCTGATCGTCGTACGGCGCGATCATGCCGACGTCCACCGGAATCTGATCGCGGCGACGGAGGCCGACATACGGCTGGTGATCGTGGGTGGGCGGGCACGGTATGGCCTGCGGTCTCTGATGAAAATAGTGGCTCCTGCGGCGACGGCGATCTCGGTGGGGCGGCTGTCCCGGTCGATCGACTACGGCGACCCGACGGTCACCTGGAAGTCGGTGCTGTCCGAGCTGGAGGAGATCCGGAAGAACCCGTCGGCCGCCTCGGCCCGGGCGGCGGCCACCTTCGCCGCGCTGGCCGCTGCCGACGAGACCGGCTTCGCCGCCGCGGTCGCCGGCGACGGCCCGATGGACACCGACGGCAGCTTTGTCCTGCTGCCCGACATGCCGGCGCCTGAGCTGGACAGCGAACTCCGCCGTCGTGGCCCGTCTGCCGCGACCCCGCCGCCGGTCACCATCCCGCCGTACGAACCGCTCACCACCGGGCCGGCCTGGTTCGACGCGGTCGACGCCAACCCGTTCCACAACGGCCTGCTCTCCGGCCTCCGGGGATATATCACTTGATCTGTATATACGCTTCTTGTAATATTTCTGGTCATGGACGTGTTCGAGGCGATCGCGGAACCCAGCCGGCGTGAGCTCCTGGACCTGCTCGCCGAGCGGGAACGCCCCGCCGGCGAGTTGGTCGAGCACCTGCACCGGCTGACCCAGCCCGCCGTCTCGCGCCATCTCCGCATCCTGCGCGAGGTCGGCCTGGTCGAGGTCCGCCCGGACGGCCAGCGCCGGATCTACGCGCTCCGCGCCGATCGGCTGCTCGAGATCGAGAACTGGATCAGCCGGTACCGCAAGTACTGGCCGCGGCACCTCGACGCGCTGGAGCACCACCTGACCCAGAAGGAGACTGACGAATGACCGACCCGCAGGGCGAGCTCACCATCGACGGTGACCGGGCCACGATGACGTTCCGCCGGCACTTGCCGCACCCGATCGAGGCCGTGTGGGCCGCGCTCACCGATCCGCTGGAACGCAAGGCCTGGTTCGGCGAGACCTCGATCGATCCCCGCGCCGGCGGTTCGATCGAGATGGTGCCGGACGAGCCGCCGGCCGCCCCCGACGCGAAGCGCCTGACCGGCCGCATCCTGGTCTGGGACCCGCCGTACGTGCTGGAGCACGAGTGGAACCAGCGGATCGTCGAGGAGAGCGTCGTCCGGTACGAACTCAGGCGGGACGGCGAAGGCACACTTCTGACCTTCACCCACACCGACCTGTCCCCCACCAACGCCCGCGGCTTCCTTCCCGGCACCCACGCCTTCCTCGACCGCCTGACAGCTCACCTCTCCGGCGAGCCTCTCCCCAACTGGTCCACCCGCTACGAAGAGGTCGCATCCGCCTACCCAAGCTGGCGGTAGGAATCTAGGACTTACCCTCCTTCCCGCCGCCCGCCGCCCGGCGCCCGGCGTTGGGGCGGGCCTTGCTCTTCCCCGCCGCCGGCGCTGATCTGCCCCACCCCACCCACCTGGACGCCCACTCGGCCATCCGGCGGCCCCCGCCTTACACCTCCCCCACTCGCGCGCAGCCGCGCATCATACGGCTCTTGCAGATGGTGAGTCCTGTTATCCACAGGGCAGGTGTGATGACCTCCGGTAGTTATCCACCGACGGAAAGTCAGCACCCCGAAGCGGGGCAGATCACGGCACTCTCTCTGACGAAGAGAGGGGAACGGATGGCCGAGCTCGACTGCGAACCCGCCGACATCACCGCGCTCATCGCCTACCTGCGCGACATCGGGCACCACGAACTACTCACCCTGGAGGAGGTCAACGAGCACTCGTACTGGATCGAGGCCGGCCTGCTGGCCGCCGAACGCCTGGCCGCGGGACAGCCGCCGGGCGGGCCGGCCGGTCACGACGCGGACCTGCGGCAGGTGGTCGCGCTCGGCCGCCGGTCGTGGCGGCGGATGATCGAGGGCAACCTGCGCCTGGTCGTGTCCCTCGCCAAGCGCTATACGGGCAAGGGCATCTCGCTCCTCGACCTGATCCAGGAAGGCAACATCGGCCTGATGCGCGCCGTCGAGCGGTTCGACCACCGCCGCGGTCACCGCTTCTCGACGTACGCGATCTGGTGGATCAAGCAGTCGATCGGCCGCGCGATCTCCGACCGGTCACGCTTGGTCCGCATGCCGGCCCAGGCGTACGCCGACGCCTGCCGGCTGGCCGCGATCCGGCACGACCTCACCCAACGCCTGGGCCGCGAACCGACCACCCAGGAGCTGGCCACCTCGGCCGACCTCAGCATCGCCCGGGTCGAACGCGCCCAAGCCTGGCGAGTCCACCCCGAAACCCTCGACCTGGACGACTCCGAAGCCCTGATCGACGACGAGTCCGTAGTCCTCCAAGCCGCCCTCCGCCGAGATCTGGCCCACCACCTCCAGTTCCTCGACGACCTCCACCAGACCGTCCTCCACCACCGCTACGGCCTCAACGGCCGAGCTCCCTCCACCCCCGAAGAAGCCGCCATCGCCCTGAACCTCACCGCCGACGAGATCCGCGCCCTGGAACGCGAGGCCCTCCGCCACCTCCGCCGCCGAGCCACTCCCCACCTCCGCGACTACGCCGCCTGACCATCCTCACCTCAGCGACCCACACCGATCCCCCTTGGACCAACTGGAATGATGGGAGCGTGAGACTCCGGCGCACCACCTGGCCCAGCGAACTGACCGAGTCAGTGACCGCCACGTCCAAGCAAGCGGCCGGCGGCAAGGAGGACATCCTCGCCGCGGTCCAGCTGGCCGACGGCCACTGGGTCGCCGGCACTCGCGCCGCCGTCTACCTCCCCGCCGACGCCCCGGACCAGCTCCGCCGCGTCGGCTGGGAGGCGATCGAGCGCGCCGGCTGGGACTCCGAGGCGTCCGTGATGCACATCTACGAGACCACCGCGTTCGGCACCCCGCTGCGGGCGACCGAGCTCAAGCTCGACGACCCCGGCCGCTTCGGCCAACTGCTCCGCGAACGCGTCGACGCGAGCATCGTCGTCCAGCGCCACGTCCCGCTGACCGGCAAGCGCGGCGTCCGCATCGTCGGCCGCCGCAGCCCCGCCGACACCGACGCGCCGGTCACCTGGAACTTCGTTCTGGACAAGGGATTGGAGCCCAGCCAGCCCGGCGTCGTCGACGCCGCCGAGGCCGCCCTGAAGTCGGTCCGCGACGAGTTCGGCATCTGACCGGCAGCCGCCCGCGAAGCTGCCCCGGAAGCCAACTTCCCGGCCCCGGAATCCCGTTTTTGTAGTTCGACCCGGGCCTGCTAACCTACTCAGGTCCTCGGGGATCGGGGGCAAGATACACACCGATCCCGCGTAGCTCAATTGGCAGAGCAGCCGGCTGTTAACCGGCAGGTTACTGGTTCGAGTCCAGTCGCGGGAGCAACCCAAGCCGGTATCCACTCAGGAGCCGGCTTCTTTCATGCCTTCTGACGGCGTACGCCGTACCGCGTGAAGCAGCCCGAGAGGCCGGACGGCGGCCACACTCACCCGCCGCCCGGACCGACTCGGTAGCGCCTGATCAGCCCTTGTTTTCCTTCCGCCGATCGATCGCCCGCTGGATGCGGTGCTGCGGCTGCCCGGTCAGCTTGGCGATCAGCGGCACCCGGTACTTGTACGCCGCCACCGCGCCCACCACGAGCACGAAGAATATGAACCAGCCCATCGGTCTTCCCTTCCTCGGGAGTTGCCTCCATCATGCCCGGTCCGCCCCAACCGCCCCTCAGTCAAACCCCTGACCCACCCCTGGTTTCGCGCCCCACCCACCCAGACCCGATACGATCTCCCGCACACGGGGCGGTAGCTCAGCCGGTTAGAGCAGAGGACTCATAATCCTTGGGTCGTGGGTTCGAGTCCCACCCGCCCTACAATGTGATGTCTCCAGACATACCGGACAGGTGAACCCACGATTCGTGGGTTCACCTG
>NZ_JBSFBL010000069.1:0-32701 GCF_053592935.1 Kribbella sp. NPDC002412 | reverse complement strand
CGGGCCCGCGCCGCCATCCCCGGCCTCGAGCAGAAACAGCCGGTACTCCGCCGGCTACCCCACTGGGTGATTCATTCCTCACCGGCGATCCGCCGAAGCGGGAGCAGCCTAGACACGAGCTGCGAGGTTCTCTGCGCGATCGCGACATCATCAGCGTTCGCCGTCGCGGCTCTTGTCTCGCCCGAACAGACCCTCTACTGCCCTGCGGCCCTGTCCGCGCGACGCGGCCTCCATGCCGCTCTCAGTCCCTTCGGCCATGAGTTGCGGAAGGCCCTTGCCGCCCTTCTCGTACAGGTCGAGGCGGTTCGTGGCTTCGGCGAAGCGCAGATACGTGTCGACACTCGCGACCACGATGCGTGCGTCTATGGTGAGCAGTTCGATCCCGATCAGAGACACCCGGACGTAGGCATCGATGACGAGTCCCTTGTCGAGGATGCTGTCGATCACGTCCGCGAGACTGCTCGGCGCGGGCCGCTCGAGATAACCACCGGAGCGGCCGGGACCTGAGGCCGAAAGAGTCATTGGTCTGCCTTCCAGTCAACTCGCAGCTACTGGATCTGCGCGTCGACTACGTCGTCGCACTACGGGATGATCACCCGGCCTCGGTACCCGTTGGCAGCCACCACCAACCCAGAAGAACGTTCGGGTGTCGATGTCTTGAGACATCACATGGCACGCCCGGCAGTGTTGGGTGTCGAACGCCCAGTTGGTCACCACGGGTGCTGGTGGAGGGGTGTTCTCACGCGGAGGTGGCGCGCCGGTACGGTGTGTCGCAGTCGCGTATCGGCCCCGCTGGGCTGCTCGAGGAACAACTCGTCCAGGCGCCGCCTGATCTGCTGCCGGGCAGGCTCATCCGCTCACCAACCCCGGAGGGATTGCTGCCTGGAGGGCGAGGTAGTCCCATCACGGGCCGCGGCCTGGGGACGCAGCGCAGCCGGGCATTCGGCCTGCTGTACAACTAGGGACTTCAGTGGCGCTTTGGGCGCGGATTGGCGGTATCGTTCGAAGCATCACACCGATTCTGACTTCGAATCGGCGTGCTCGGCTGTCCTGGACCCGACGGCGCTCCAACGCTGTGCCATTGCAGGGAGTCGGGCCCATGTCTGTCACGCACACTGCAGATGATCAGCCGCTCGCAGTCGGCAGTTACCGCCCCAGTTCATGTTCGCCCGCCACAGGCGTGGCGGTCGCTGCCGGGTTCGCGCAGTTGGCGGTGGAGATGTCCGGCGCGGCGAGCATGGCCGAGACGATGGGCCAGGTGCTGGAGTACGCGCTGCGCGCCACCGGGTGCGACTGCGCCGGAGCGGTCTTGGTTCAGCGCGGTCGGCGGCTACAGACAGCCGGTGTCACGGACCGGCGGGTGGAGCAGGCTGACCAGCTGCAACGGGAGTACGGCGAGGGGCCCTGTGTCCCGGTGAGCAGGCAGCACCACAGCGTCTTGGTCTGCGACACCGTTGTCGACCGGCGGTGGCCGCAGTGGAGTCCACGGGTGGCCGAGCTGGGTCTGCGCAGTGTACTCACCGTCGGGCTGTTCACGGCCCGGTCGACCCTGGGCGCGCTGAATCTGTATCGGACCCATCCGGGCCAGTTCACCGCCGCGGATGAGGCCACCGCGCGTCTGCTGGCCCGGCACGCCGCGGTCGCGGTCGCGACCGTACGAGAGGCGTCAACGCTGGCGCAGGCGGCAGAGGCGCGCACACTTATCGGCCAGGCTCAGGGACTGTTGATGGAACGCTTCGCGATCGACGCCGACCAGGCGTTCGCAGTGCTCCGTCGCTATTCACAAGACAACAACGTCAAGCTCCGGGTCGTAGCCGACGAATTGGTCACCACCCGGCGGCTTCCCACCAGATCACTGATCGGTACCACCGAGGGATCGGCGATCAGCTGACCGGTGGTCGGCCCCTGGTTGGCGATGAGGAATGGGAGGCGGCGTGGTCAGTGTCATCGTTACGGGGGGAGCCGCGAGTGGATGGTCGTGCAGTGGGGCACCTGGAGGATACGGCGCCGGTCGGCCCGGGCGGACCGAGACGTCGTGTCTTTGGCGTTCAGAAGCGAAGCGCTGGGCCGCCCAAGAGGCGGCTCACCAAGTTTCACCCGTGCTTGGGTGACGGTCTAGGACGGGGCCATGGCTTCAGTAGCAGGTTCGGATGATTCGCCTGCGGGCGAATTCCAGCCCGTTGGTGGCAACCTCGAGCGTGGGCTCATCTGGGTGTTCATCGTGGTGCCTACTCTCGCGCTACTGCCGGGGATCTTGTTCGCCTGGGGCGGCTGGATCGGCTGGCGCGACATCGTCCTCCTGGTCGTGTTCTACGTGATCACGACCACCGGCATCGGCGTCGGCTACCACCGAGGCTTCACCCACGGCTCGTTCAAGAGCAAGCGTGGCCTCAAGATCGCCCTCGCTGTCGCCGGCAGTCTGGCTCTCGAAGGGCCCGTCATCCGCTGGGTAGCCGACCACCGCAAACACCACAAGTTCTCCGACCGGGACGGAGATCCCCACTCGCCCTGGCGCTACGGCACCACCGCCTGGGCGGTGACCAAGGGATTCATTTTCGCCCATGTCGGGTGGGTGCTCTGGGGTCAAGATCGCGCCGACCCGAAGCACTACGCCCCAGACCTCCTGAACGACCGCGACATGGTATGGATCTCGCGGCACTTCCGTGGACTGGCGGCGGTCTCCGTGCTGGCACCGGCGCTGATCGGTGGACTGTGGGGCAGGTCCTGGCACGGTGCCGCTACCGGGTTCTTCTGGGGCACGCTGGTCCGCGTCGCACTGATGCACCACGTCACGTTCTCGATCAATTCGATCTGTCATGTCACGGGCAGGAAGCCGTTCAACGCCCGCGACCGGTCGGGAAACGTCTGGTGGCTTGCCATCCTGAGTCAGGGCGAGTCGTGGCACAACCTCCACCACGCCGACCCCAGCTGCGCACGCCACGGTGTGCTCAAGGGACAGGTCGACATCAACGCCTGGTTCATCAAGCGATGCGAACAGCTCGGCTGGGCGTACGGCGTCAA
Organism: Kribbella sp. NPDC002412; assembly: GCF_053592935.1. Classification (NCBI taxonomy): domain Bacteria; kingdom Bacillati; phylum Actinomycetota; class Actinomycetes; order Propionibacteriales; family Kribbellaceae; genus Kribbella; species Kribbella sp. NPDC002412. The sequence continues at coordinate 29,680 of NZ_JBSFBL010000069.1, read as the reverse complement.
ATGGCCAGACCAGGAACGCCTCCAAAGAAAACGCGCAGCCCGGCGCCTGACCTGACGCGCTCCAACCATCCGCGACACGGACGCCGGGCGCCCACAGCCCGACGTACTCCAGCCGACCCTGTCTGAACAACGGTGAAGGCAGCCGACTCGACCACCGCACGGCCCAGCTACTTTGCTCTCCGCAGGTCAGACACAGCTCGGCGGCCGGGCGGGCTGCGCTTCTGAACCCGCCCAGCCTCGCTGCGCTCCTGTCGTACCAATGGAGTCGCCGCGTGCATCGCCGGTTCCCCGGGACGGCCACCTCACCCCTCGGGTCGGGCTGCGTATTGGCGAAGGGCCTGGCCGGGCGGGGGTGGGGGTGGAGGGGGCCTCGGCCAGACCCTTCTGCTTGCGCGGCGGTACCCTCACCACGTTCCGTGAATCCGTCGAGCAGTACGGCGTTCGGCCTCGACGCCCCCGACAACGGCATGGTCTACACCACCCGGTTGTCCGGCGGGACGGTGGCCGCAACGGGTTCGAGACCGAGCTGCGCCGGTTGAACATCGTGCAGAAGAACTCCCGCCCGAACCATCCCACCACCGGCGGGAAGGTGGAGCGGCTCCAGCAGACGATGAAGAAGTGGCTGCGGGCCCAGCCGGTCCAGCCGGCCACGATCGCCGAGCTCCAGGCGCTGCTCGACACCTTCGTCGAGTGCTACAACCACCGACGGCCACACCGGTCCCTGCCGCAGCGCTGCACCCCGGCCACCGCCTACGCAGCCCGCCCGAAAGCAACCCCGAGCACCGACCGGACCGGCGAGGTCCACCGCCGGGTCCGCACCGACCGCGTCGACGACACCCGGCGTCGTCACCCTCCGCGCCAACGGCCGGCTCCAGCACATCGGCATCGGCCGAACCCACGCCCGAACCCACGTCATCCTGCTCATCCAGGATCTCGACATCCGCGTCGTCGACGCCGCCACCGGCGGACTTCTCCGCGAACTCATCCTCGACCCCACCAAGGACTACCAACCCACCGGACGCCCACCCGGCCCCACCCGCAAACACCCCAAATGACAACAGCCGAACCCACGAATCGTAGGTTCAGCTGTCGCCTATGACTTGAGACATCACACGGTGCCCCCGGCAGTGTTGTGGTTCAAGACATCGGAATGGGGTGTCTCGATACATCGGAATAGGTGTGGGGGCGCGATGTTTCGGGGGTGTCGAAGCGTCGGTTGGTGATCACGGCGGTGCTGGCGGGGCGTTCGCAGTCGGAGGTGGCGCGGGCCTATGGGGTGTCGCAGGGCTGGATCAGCCGGTTGCTGGCCAGGTACGCGGTCGAGGGCGAGGCGGTGTTCGAGCCGCGGTCGCGGCGCCCGAAGACCTCGCCGCGGGCGACGCCGGCCGCGACGGTGGAGCTGGTACTGCGGCTGCGCAAGCAGTTGTCCGAGCAGGGCCTGGACGCCGGCGCGGACACGCTCGCCTGGCACCTGGAACACCATCATGACGTGCGGTTGTCGCGGGCCACGATCCACCGGATCCTGGCCCGCGCCGGCGCTGTCGTACCGGATCCGGCCAAGCGGCCGCGGTCGTCGTACCTGCGGTTTGCCGCCGAGTTGCCGAACGAGTGCTGGCAGTCCGACTTCACCCATTACCGGTTGACCACCGCCGGGGGCGGTCCTGGCGCCGATGTCGAGATCATCACCTGGCTGGACGACCATTCCCGCTACGCCCTGTCGGTCACCGCCCACGTCCGGATCACCGGGGCGATCGTGGTCGCGTCGTTCCGTGAAACCGTTACGCAGTACGGCATCCCGGCCTCCACGCTCACCGACAACGGGATGGTCTACACCACGAGATTGTCGGGCGGGAAGGGCGGCCGCAACGGCCTCGAGACCGAACTCCGCCGGTTGAACATCGTCCAGAAGAACTCCCGCCCGAACCACCCCACCACCTGCGGGAAAGTCGAGCGGTTCCAGCAGACCCTCAAGAAGTGGCTACGGGCCCAACCCGTCCAGCCCACCACCCTGACCGAGCTCCAGGCCCTGCTCCACACCTTCGCCGAGTACTACAACCAGCACCGCCCGCACCGGTCACTCCCGCACCACGCCACCCCAGCGGCCGCCTACCACGCCCGCCCCAGGGCCACCCCCACCGCCGACCGCACCGGCGAGGTCCATCACCGGGTCCGCACCGACCGCGTCGACGACACCGGCGCCGTCTCGCTGCGCCGAGCCGGCCGCCTCCACCACATCGGCCTCGGACGAACCCTGGCCCGAACCCCCGTCCTGCTCCTGATCCAGGACCTACACATCCGCGTCGTCGACGCCGCCACCGGCGAACTCCTGCGCGAACTGGTCCTCGACCCCACCAAGGACTACCAGCCCCGCGGCCTCCCACCCGGCCCCAAGCCCAAAAACACATAGCTCCGAACCCCAATTGCAGGTTCGGAGCTATACCGATGTCTTGAGACATCACACACGGTGCCCCCGGCAGGATTCGAACCTGCGACGCACGGTTTAGGAAACCGACGCTCTATCCCCTGAGCTACGGGGGCGGACAGACGGGGACAGCGTAGCGGACTTGTCGGTGGGGCTCATCTTCGTGAGCGGAGGGTGATCACGATCTCGGCATGGGTGTGGACACGGGGGTGGGGTGGGCGCACGCTGCGGTCATGGGGCGATTCGTGGGGGAGGGGTCATGACTTTCGGTGTGCTGGGGGACCTGAACTGGCTCGCGGTGGTTGTTTGTGTGGTGGTGTATTTCGGGATCGGGGGGTTGTGGTTCGCTCCGGTTGCCTTTGGCAAGCAGTGGCAGGAGGCGATCGGGTGGACCGAGGCGGACCAGGAGCGGGCGACGCCGGCCGTGATGTACGTCGTACCGCTGTTGACCTGCCTGGTCACGACGGTGGCGCTGGCGATGGTGGCCGAGGCGAGTGGGACCGACACGTTCGGCGAGGGCGTCGTGCTGGGCATCGTGGCAGGGCTGCTCCTGGTGGCGCCGGCGCTCTACGTGACGGGGTTCTTCGATCCGCGGAAGCCCAAGCCGCAGACGTGGATCGGGATCACCGCCGGCTACCACGTCGTCAGCATCCTCGTGATCGCCGTGATTCTGGCGGTGTCGACCTAACCGGTCAGGGCAGAGACGCCCAGGTGGCCCGAGATGGAGGCATAGCGCTCGGCGTAGAGGGTGGTGCAGCGGGAGGAGGCGCAGCCGGAGCCGGCGAAGGTGGTGCCGCGGATGGTGGCGCCGGTGGAGCCGCGACCGGTGTAGACCGGGCCGCCGGAGTCGCCGCCGATGATCGCGATCTTGCCGCCGCGGGTGGCCCGGATGACGTACGTCGTACAGCCGTCGGTGTCGCAGTACTTCGCTGACGTCGAGCGGACCGTGATGCCGCACAGCGACGTGCTGAAGCTGCCGGACTGGCAGACGACCGTGCCGACGCCGGGGTCGCCGCCGCCCTTCACCGTGCGGGTGTCGGCCGAGTCGCCTGGGCCGTCGGTCCAGATCTTGACGCCGTACGTGCTGCCGGTGAGCAGGGCCTGGTCGTAGTCGGGGTAGTTCGTGCGGACCGAGGTGGTGCCGTAGTAGTGGCTGCCCGACTTCCACAGCGTCCCGACGCCGCCGCAGTGTCCGGCGGTCACCGATCCGCGCTGGCCGTTGGAACGCCGTACGACGGAGAAGCCGGCAGTGCAGTTCTTCAGCGCCGACGTGATCCGCGCACCGCCCCAGTGCCCGCCCTTCGGGGTGTCGTTGAGCCGGGACGTCCGCGCGAGTGAGCTCTCGACCAGCTGTACGCCGGACAGGCCGCGCAGCCCCTCCAACGACTCGGCCGACGTCGTCGCCTTGTCGTACTCGACCACGATGTCCTCGCTGACCGGGTCGAGGTCGGCGGCGAACGTGGTCCGGTTAGCGTCACCTGACCACGACCGGGCGCCGACCGTGTTCCAGGTGTCGGCGACGGCGCGTGCCGATCGGCAGCTGCGTTCGACCCGGACCATCTGCTTGCCGGCCGCGGGGACGTTGCGGTTCATCGCGGCCTCGTACCTGCGGGTGTCCAGCATCGAGCTGTCCACGACGACCTTGTAGCCCGTCGACGCCGAGCCGACCACGCCGATCACACCCTGGCTCAACCCGTACGGCAGGCCGGACTTCGGCCGCCCGGTGGCGTCCACTGGTTCGAGAGACCGGACGGCGAGGCTGATGCCGTCGCCGAGGGACTCCCCGAGCGGCCGAGGGTCCGAGGAGGACGTCGGCTGGGCCAGCCGCTTGGACTGCACCGAGCTCGCGCTGGGCTGTGCGTGTGAGCACGGTGCCGCGGCGGCCGGGGCAGCCCCGGACGCCGTCAAGCCGACCGCGAAGAGTGAGACTGAGCCGAGTGTGAGCAGCTGGACGGTAACTGAGAGTCGCACGTAGCTCCCCAAATCGGTGGACGGCCGCATCCATCGTCCGGTCAGGGACTCCGCTCAGTCAAGGCCCGCTCACCGACAGCGAGCAATTTCGACTACCGTGCGCGAGCGTAACTCGCAAGTTCACGCCCGTCGGCGGCGAAGAACTTCAGCGTGTCCGCGTCGAGCGTGATCCGCTTGGCACCCTGCAGTACGGCGGTGTGCGGCACGTTGTCGCACCCGATCAACCGCTGCGGGCCGGCCTTCGCGGTGAACTCGCCGCGCTGACCGATCGTGTACGTCCCCTGCAGCCCGTTGCAGCCGTCCGAGCCGGTCCACGTCCCGTCCGCGCGGAACTCGACCACTGGGTCGTCCGGCCGCTCCGTCTTCAGCGAGGTGAGCCCGGCCATCTGGACCGGACGCCACGTGCCGGCCACGCTTTCGGCCGACGGCGGCGCTTGCACCGACGGCGTCGCGACCGGAGCCTGGCCGCCTGCGACCGGCGGCTGCACGGGCGAGTTCCCGCCCAGGCTGAAGCCGACGACGGCGACGGCGGCCACTGCCACCGCTGCGGCGCCGGAGATGATCCAGGTACGGCGCTGGGCCTGCCGGGCGCCCGTGGTCACGCGCTCGGTCAGACCGGTGGCCGGCGGCACCGAGGCCGCGGCACGGTCGAAGGTTCCCCGCAGGTCATCCTCGAGATCGGTGTTGCTCACGACAACCTCTCATCACACGTGGTGGGACTGTCTCGTCTTCCGCAGCGTGGCAAGCGCCCTGCTGGCGGTCGCCCGGACGGAGGACGGTTTGATGCCGAGCACCTCGGCGATCGTGTGGTCGTCCAGGTCCTGGTAGTAGCGCAGCACCAGCACGACCCGCTCGCGCGCCGACAACTCAGCGAGCGCACGCCACAGAGCGTCCGAGTTCGCGACCTCGGTCGCGTGGTCGGGAACTGTGTTCTCCGCGTCGATCTCGGCCGCCGGTGCCTCGGTGAACGAGCGTCGCCGCGTCATCGACAGGTACGCGTTGATCAGGATCCGCCGGACGTAGTGGTGCGGGTCGTCCGCCTTCCGCACCTTCCGCCACGACCGGAACGCCTGCATCAAGGCGATCTGCGCCAGGTCCTCTGCTCGCTGATAGTCGCCGGAGACGGTGAAACCGAGCCGCACCAGTTCCTGTCCGCGCGCGGACACGTACTCCTCGAACTCCACTCGCCACTCCCCGGCTGGGCGTACAACACCTCACACCTATTAGACGCATCGAGTGGCTCAGGGTGCTGCAACCAATCACACACAGTCGAGTCTCAGCCCAGCAAAAACGCCCGGGCCTCCTCCCGCCCACGCGGATCCCGCTGCACGCTGTGCCCACTCCCGGGTACGACGACCAGCCGGGCCGACTGTGCGTGCGCCTGCTCCCACCGCGCCCACTCCACCGGGCAGAACAGGTCGTTGGTGCCGTGCAGGATCAGCGTCCGCGGCAGCAGCTTGTCAGCCGCCGGGTACGTCGACATCCGAGCGGCCGGCCACCGGGAGCACCCGTCGACGATCAGCTGGTTCCGTGCTGTCTCCAGGTCGTACGGATACAACTTCGCCGGATCCAGCTTCGTCAGCCTGGTCTCGACGCCGGCCTTGGTGACGTGCAAGTCGGCGCACAGCGTGGCCAGGTGCAGCCCGGCGGACAGCTCGTCGTACGCGGTGTTCCTGCTGGTGACGGTCTGGACGAACTCCTTCAGTCCCGCGTCGTCGCCGTTGCGGGCGGCGTGGAGCATCGCCGGGATGCCCTTCAGCGACGGGTTGACCGAGTTGAGGCTGGAGATCGACATGCTCTCCAACAGGCTGGTGCCATCGACGGGTCCATTCCGAACCAACCACGCCAGATCGGCCACCGGGTCAGTGGTACACGCAGGATCCTGTCGGCAGGTAGCGCGGAGCACGGAGCCCGTAGCACCCATCAGGTCGATGCTGAACGGGTCGAACCCCTTGTGCGGCACGACCGAGTCCAGCACCAGCGACGCAACCCGGTCCGGATACTTCAGCCCGTACTGCGCCGCCGTGAAGCTCCCGTACGACGTTCCGTCGAGCGTCATCCGCTCGACACCGAGGTGTTCGCGCAGCCGCTCGATGTCCTCGACCGTGTCCGGTGTGCCGTAGTACCCAAGCCCCGGACCGATCCGTCGCGCACAGTCCTCGACAGTCCCCGCGGGCGCAGCCAGGAAGTCCGAACCGCCCACAGCTGCTTGCAGCGAAGGGCAGTTGATGCCAGACGACCCGGTGCCGCGTTGGTCGAACATGACGAGCCTGTACTCGCGCAGCACGTCCGGGTGCAGGTTGGCACGGACCCGCGGTAGCAGGGAGACACCGGGTTGGCCTGGGCCACCGGTGAGCATCAACAGGACACCACGTGGTGCGTCGACGTTGTCGGCTGCGGCCACGGCCAGCTTCAAGGTCTGATCGTCTTTGCCGAGTGGCACGGTCAGCGTCGTACAGGTGAAGCCGCTGATGCAGGGAGCCTTGGGGGACGCCGCCGGCGAGGAGCAAGCCGTGCTGACGAGCAGCAGCACGCACAGCAACCGGAACACTCGCATGCTGCAGCTTGCAACAGCTCGCAACAGATGGCCAGGAGCCGCTACCTGCCTTGCGGGTCAACCCAGGGAGGGGACCCGCAAGGCAGGCGCGGGTTGACCCCGGTCCGGACGGCTTCGGGGGGCGCGTCCGGGCAGGGTCAGCGCAGGCCGAGCGACTTGATCAGCTCGGGTGTCACCTGGCGGGGCGCCGGCAGCTCCCCGGGCTTGCCCTGGCCCTCCAGAGAGGTCGCCACCAGGCGGCGGCAGCCGTAGGCCTCCGCCGTGTAGGAGAGCACGCCGCGGTCGTTGTCGGTGAACCGCAGCACGTACGTCGGGCCGAGCTCCTGCGTGCAGTAGCCCGGCTTCTTGGCGACCGGTTTGGGCGCGTTCACCAGAGCGAACAGGTCCGTGGCCTGCTTGGCGTTGCGCTTCGTGCTGACGGTCGCGTAGTCCTGCCCGGACGCCTTGGCGTCGTACTGGCAGACCGTCACGCTGACCGGGTTGAACAGGGACTTGGCGGCGCCCTTGCCCCAGACGACTTTGTCGGTGGCCGCACGCACTGCCGCGATGGTGTCGGGGCAGTCCATGCTCGGGGTGCCGCTGGGGGTGGGCGACGAAGGGGTGGTCGGGGTATCCGTGGGCTGGGCGGCGGGCGGGGACGTGGCGCTCTCGTCACCGCAGGCGGCGGTGACTCCGAGTACAGCCACGACGAGCGTCGCACCGATCAGGCCCCGTGTCCGTAATGCACTCACGACTCGGTCCTTCCGGGTTGGCAAGGTCACCCATGATGGTCGAAGCGAGTCACGTCGCGCGCCCCAGAAGCATCACGGCGGCGCGTCGTTCCGGTCACGCAGCCGGATCGTGCGGCAACCGAGGCACACCTGTAACGCGCACGCGCTGTTCGGCCCCGATTACGATCTCTTGTCGTGGGGCGGAAGAAGAACGACGAGGCGACGGCGCAGCGTGAGCGGGACGAGTGGCAGCTCGGGATCGACTGGGCGCGCTGGCTGCTGGCCGGCAACACTCCGCAGCCGCTGACCATGTACGGCCTGGTCCTGGAGGCCGGTGAGGTCGCCTACGTCAACACCCCGGCGCACTACGCGCGGCTGTACGGCGGCAGCGGTCGCTACACGCACAACAGCGGGCTGTTCATCGGCAAGCCGGGTGTTGTGCTCGGCATGATGGCGGCCAACGCGGCGATCAACGCGAGCCGGAAGGCCGCGGCCAAACGGGACATGCAGCTGATGTGGCGCGACCTGCAGGAAGTCCCGACCGTGGTCACGAACTACCGGATCCTGTGCATGCTCCCGCAGCGTGGCTGGCTGAGCTTCTACTACACCGCCGTGCAGGAGTTCTACCCCGATCCGGTGAACTGGATGATCACCTTCGGCTTCCAGAACGCGGAGCCGTTGCGCCTGGCCGGCCTCGCGACCCCCACACTGTCCGTGCTGACCGCGTGGTGCGTGCTCGGAAACGACCGCTGGCAAGGCGAACCGGGCATCGCGCCGCTGCTGCAGGCCGCTGCCGGACCGCAGTTGCCGCCGGACGCCGTACCGGGTGAATTGGATACCGGGGAGCCGCGGCGACTCGGTAATCTGGAGCCATGACGAGCCCGTACGAGGACGACGAGCCGCTGCTGCCCGACCAGACCCGCGACGACGACCCTCGGACGTGGGGCGACAACGACTTCGGCAACGACGACGACGAGCGCATCCTGCGCGAGGTCCCGCCGCACCACGAATGAGGCAGCTCCGGGGGGTGCACGAGGGGTACGACGGCCAGGTGGCCGGATGGGCCCGGACACCGCACGAGGTGGGGTTGCTGTGCGGCCGGGAGGAGTACCCGTTTCCCGCCGACGCCGTCACCAGTTGGCGCAAGCTCGAGCCTGACATCCAGGCGTACGTGTACTTCGACGGCGACCAGCCGGTGGGGTACGGCGAGGTATGGCTCGACGACGACGAGGACGAGGTCGAGCTGGCCCGGATCATCGTGGATCCGGAACGACGAGGGCAGGGGATCGGGGCCGAGCTGGTCCGCGCCCTGCTGACGCCCGCGATCGCGGCCGGGCACCCGGACATCTTCCTCCGGGTGCGGCCGGACAACGCGCCGGCGATCCGCACTTATCTGGGTGTGGGTTTCGTGGACGTCTCCCAGCAGGAGATGGACGAGTGGAACGCGGGCCAGCCGCTGGCCTACCGCTGGATGCGGTACGCCGGATAGAAAACGTTCGCTAACCATACGGCGACCCGAGGGGGCTGACAAGCCTCCCTCGACCGCTGCATGCCCGGATCCCCTTGGCCCATGGGTCATTTCTGCCTGTTGACGAGCTGGCGCGTGCCGTCCTAGCGTAGATAGCGCTTTCTATCCCTGATCCTGATCGGAGAACCGCCCGTGACCGATCGCCCGGTGGCGCTGTTCGCCCTCGCCGCGGAGCACTGGCCGCTGCTGTTCCCGCCGCCCGTGCGGGAGCGGCTCGGCGAGCTCGCCGACATCGACACCGGCCTGGTCGTCGACGACTTCGACGATCCGCGGGTGGCCGGCCGGCTGGACGACCTCGAGGTGCTGATCACCGGCTGGGGCTGCCCGCCACTGGACGAGGCGTTTCTGGCCAGAGCGCCGAAGCTCCGGGCGGTGCTGCACGCCGCCGGGAGCGTGAAGGCGCACGTCACCACAGGGGTCTGGGAGCGCGGCATCGTGGTCTCGTCGGCCGCCGCCGCGAACGCGATCCCGGTCGCGGAGTACGCGCTCGGCGCGATCCTGCTGGCCGGCAAGGGCGTCTTCGCGCTCCGGGAGCACTATCGCAGCGGGCGGTCGTTCACGCTCGCCTACATCCATCCCGACGTCGGGAACTACGGCCGCCGGGTCGGCATCATCGGCGCCTCGCGGATCGGGCGGCAGGTGATCGAGCTGCTCCGGCCGTTCGACTTCGAGGTCAGCCTCTACGACCCGTACGCCGACGACGTCGACGTACCGCGGGTGAGCCTGCCGGAGTTGCTGGCGTCCAGCGACATCGTCAGCGTGCACGCGCCGTCGACCGCCGAGACGTACCGGATGATCGACCGGGCCGGACTCGGGTTGCTGCCGGACGGCGCCGTACTGATCAACACCGCTCGTGGCGAGCTGGTCGACACCGAGGCGCTGGTCGACGAGCTGCGCGGTGGGCGGATCTCCGCCGTACTCGACGTCACCGATCCTGAGCCGTTGCTTCCGGGGTCGGCGCTGTTCGACCTGCCCAACGTCTTCGTCACCCCGCACATCGCGGGGTCGCACGGCAACGAGCTGGCCCGGCTGGGCGCGTGCGCGGTGGACGAGCTGGCCCGCCTGGTGGCCGGACGGCCGCTGCTGCACGAAGTCACGCCGGCCGATCTCGAACGGGCGGCCTGAGATGAGTACCCGATCCAGTCGCAGCCGGCGGTGGGTGACCCTGCGGGGCAGCCTATGGGTGGGCACCCTGGCGCTGCCGGCGGTCGCGTTCTTCCTGGTCTTCAGCTACGCGCCGATGGCGGGCCTGGTGGTCGCCTTCAAGGAGTTCGACATCAGCCGCGGCATCTTCGGCAGCCCGTGGAACGGCCTCGACAATTTCCGCTACTTCTTCAGCTCCGGCGACGCCAAGCGGATCCTGGTCAACACCCTGGTGCTGAACACGCTCTTCCTCGCCGCCACCCTTGCGGCCGGCGTCACCCTCGCGATCATGCTGAACGAGATCCGCGGCCGGTACTTCAAGCGGGTCTCCCAGTCGGTGATCTTCTTCCCGTACTTCGTCTCGCCGGTCGTCATCGCGATCATGCTGCAGGTGCTGCTGTCCGGCCCGCAGGGCTCGGGCGGCCTGGTCAACGACGCGTTCACCGGCCTCGGCCTGCCGACGCTGGACTGGTACAGCGAGCCCGGCCCGTGGCCGTGGATCCTCACGGTGGTGAAGGTCTGGCAGCTCGGCGGCTACATGAGCATCATCTTCCTGGCTGCGATCACCTCGATCCCCGAGGAGGTCTACGAGGCCGGCCAGATCGACGGCGCCAGCCGGGCGCAGATGGCGTGGCGGATCACCCTGCCGCTGCTGAAGCCGACCGCCGCGGTACTGCTGGTGCTCGGCGTCGGCCGGATCTTCTACGGCGACTTCGGCACCATCTACGCGATCATCGGCGACAACGGCACCCTCTTCCCGACCACCGACGTGATCGACACCTACGTGTTCCGGTCGCTGCGCCAGATCGGCGACTTCGGCACCACGGCCGCGGTCGGCCTGTTCCAGTCGGTCGTCGGCTTCGTCCTGGTGACGACCGCGGTGCTGGTCCAGCGTCGCTACTCGAAGGAGACGAGCCTGCTGTGACCACGATGACTTCGAGTGTCGCCAAGGTGACGAGTCGCGCCACGACGCGCAAACGCCGTACCCGGCCGGAGCCCTTCACGATCGTCAGCCTGATCGGCGTCGGACTGTTCATGGTGGTATGCGTGGTGCCGTTCTGGATGATCGTGTCCGGGTCGTTCACCGACGAGCAGAAGCTCGCCACCACCGGCTACAGCCTGCTGCCCAAGCCGTTCTCACTGGCGTCGTACGAGATGATCTTCACCGGCCCGACCGTGCTCAGCGCCTACACCGCAAGCGTCTTCATCACGGTCGTCGGTACGGCGCTCGCGCTCGCCTTCACGTCCGGACTCAGCTGGGTGATCGCCCGCCGGCTGCCGTACGTGAGCCGGCCGCTGGCGGTGTTCGCCTACATCCCGATGCTGTTCACCGGCGGCCTGGTCCCGCTCTACCTGCTGGTGACGCAGTACCTCGAGCTGCAGAACACGTACTTCGCGGTCATCCTGCCGTTGCTGATCGCCCCTTTCCTGGTGTTCATCCAGGTCAGCGCGTTCCGCCAGCTGCCCGAGGAGATCATGGAGTCCGCCCGGATCGACGGCGCCGGGGAGATGCAGATCTTCTTCCGGATCGGGCTGCCGCTGTCCAAGCCGATCCTCGCGGTGGTCGGCCTGTTCTACGCCGTGCACTACTGGAACGAGTGGTTCACGGCCCTGCTGTTCATCTCCGAGACGGACAAGTACCCCCTTCCGCTGCTCCTGCAGAACCTCGTCTCGAACGTGTCGTTCTCGCAGATGCTGCCCACGTCGTCGGGGCAGTCCACGCCGGTCTACCAGCTCCGGCTGGCTCTGACGGTCGTCACCATCGGCCCGATCCTGCTCGCCTACCCGTTCGCGCAGCGCTACTTCGTCAAAGGCATCACGTTGGGTGCCACCAAGGGCTGATCCCCAGCCACTCCATCCTTTCAGGAGGCATTGTGCCCGCCACGCAACTCTCCCGGCGCGGTTTTCTGGCCGCGACCGGCGGCCTGTCCATCGGGGCCGTGCTCGGCCTCAGCGGCTGCGGCGACTCGTCCACGTCCGGCTCGTCGTCGTCCGGCGGCGACATTCTGTCGCTCCTGCTGCCCGGCGACGTGCCCAAGGGCTGGGACCCGATCCTGGCCGAGGTGAACAAGAAGCTGAAGAACGACCTCGGGTTCACCATCGCCCCGCAGTTCATCGCCTGGTCGAACTACCAGCAGCAGGCGCTGCTGAAGTTCACCGCCGGCGAGAACTTCGACACCGCGTTGCAGGCGCGCTGGCTGAACATGGTCCAGCTGGTCGGCAGCAAGTCGGTGGTCGCGGTCGACGAGCTGATCGGCAAGTACCCGAACCTGAGCAAGAACCTCGACCCGCAGCTGATCGAGCAGAACAAGTGGTCCGGCAAGCTGTACGGCATCCCGCAGGTCAACTCCGCCGCCCGGCTGCACCACTTCACCATCCGGCAGGACCTGGCCGACAAGCTCGGCCTCGGGAACATCACCACGTTCGACCAGCTGGAGAAGTACTGGTACGACGTGAAGCAGAAGGAGAAGCTGACGCCGATCGGCATCACCTCGAACATGCCCGACCTGCTGATCGCGTTCGCGCCGGTCGGCTGGCTGAACCGGCACGACTGGGAGAACCCGCACGTGAGCGTGCAGTTCTTCAGCGGCGGCTCGTTCCCGTTCTACCTGGCCCAGGACGGCAAGACCACCGGGTCGTCGAACCCGATCCCGTTCTGGGAGGCGCCGGGGGTGATCGACGCGCTCCGGACGATCCGCAAGTACTACCAGGACGGCATCATCAACAAGGACGCGCTGAACGTCGACTCCAACGCGGTCAAGACCCAGTTCGAGTCCGGCCGCATCGCGACCCGGTGGGCGATGACGGACGGGCTGTCGTCGCAGTCGCTGGCGCCGCTGCGCAAGGCGGTCCCGACCGCGCAACTGGCGAACGTCGTACCGCTGCGGGGTGGCAAGAACGCCAAGCCGAACCAGACCTTCCAGGCCGACAACTTCGTGGTGCTGAACGCGAAGGGCCGCAGCAACGAGCGGGCGATGCAGCTCGAGGACTGGGTGTCGATCAAGGAGAACCACGACCTGCTCAGCTACGGCGTCGAGGGCAAGGACTGGAAGCCGGTCGGCACGGACCGGATCGAGCAGCTGTCCGGGTACAGCTTCCCGGGCTACGCGCTGTGCTGGCGGCAGCAGCTGGAGAAGAAGGTCAAGGACATCACGCCGACCGAGAACGAGTGGTTCGACTGGGCCCAGGACTACAAGAACTTCACCGTCGACCCATACTCCTCGTTCGTTCCCGACGTGACGCCGGTGAAGCGTGAGGACAGCCAGATCACCGCGGCGATGACGCAGTACGGCAACCCGCTGTGGATCGGCGCGGTCGACGTCGACAAGGGCCTGGACCAGCTGAAGAAGGCCGTGGCCAAGGCCGGGCTGAGCAAGCTGCAGGCCGAGATGGCCAAGCAGGCCGACGCGTACCTCAAGGGTCAGTAGGACCGGGTCGATGGCCGCGCGATCGAAGCTGGCGGTCGTCGCCCGGGAGGCCGGCGTCTCGGTGTCCACGGTGTCGAAGGTGCTGCGCGCCTACCCGGACGTCGCGCCGGCCACCCGGGCCCGGGTCCGGGACGTCCTGCGGCAGCGTGGGTACTCCGGAGACGTGAGTGCGGCCGGTCATCGGCCGGCCGCACTGGTCGACGTGGTCGTGGCCAGTCCGGCGCCCGCCGGTGCGGTGCTGAACTCCTTCGACTTGGCGGCACGCCGTACCGGTCTGTCGGTCGTGGTGACGACGGTGGTTCCTGATCGGCCGGTGCCGCGGCACTGGCTCGACCAGGTGTCGGCGCGGGGGACTCGTGGGGTGGTCGGGGTGCTGGTGGACTTCACTCAGGCGCAGCTCGGGTACCTGGCGATGCACGACGTACCGCTGGTGCTGATCGCTCCGCCGGGTCGGTCGCCGCGGCACGTGACTACATTTGCTCTGAGCAACGACCTCGGGGAGACGGCGCGTCGGGTGCTGGCCGAGTTAGTCCCTTCTGGAGACTGAGTCGCGAACGACCACGTGGGTCTTCAGGGTGACCTGGAGGCCCGGCCAGTCCTCGCGCTGGTGGTCCTCGTCGGCGGCGACCTTGGCGGCGATCCGGCCGAGCTCCTCGTACGGGACATGGACCGACGTCATCCTCGGACGGAGATCCTGGGCCAGCTCGATGTCGTCGTACCCGACGATCGACATGTCGTCGGGCACGCGCAGGCCGGCCTCGGTGACCGCGGCGTAGACGCCGGCGGCCATCACGTCGGTCGCCGCGAACACGGCCGTGAAGTCGCGGCTCCCGGTCAGCCGCTTCTTGGTGAGATGGTAGCCGGCGGCGCGGGTGAAGACGCCGTGCTCGACCAGCCCGGGATCGAACTCCACGCCGAAGGTTTTCAGGGCACGGCGGTAGCCGTCGAGGCGGCCCATGCTCGTGGTGTGCCGTTCCTCGCCGCCCAGGAACAGGATGCGCTGATGTCCTTGCGCGAGCACGTGGCTGGTGATCGCGTAGGCGCCCTCCTCGTTGTCATAGCCGATGACTGCGGCAGGGACTCCTTTGGCGAGAGGCGGGCGGCCGCAGAGCACGAGCAGCGAGCCCGCGGAACGGAGCGAGTAGGCGAGCTCGGTCATCTGCTCGTCGTAGTCGTCGGCGTCCGCGACTCCACCGATCAGCACGACCGCGCCGGCGCGTTGCTCCCGCATCAGGCGGACGATCGCGAGCTCGCGGTCGCGATCGCCCTGGGTGGTGCCGATCAGGCACAGCCAGCCGAGTCGGGCGGCCTCCTGCTCGACACCATGCGCAGCCTCGGCGAACGACGGTCCGCGGACGTCGGCCAGTACGAAAGCGATCGTCTTGGTCTGGACGCCGGCCAGCGCTCGCGCGTGGGTGTTGGCGACGTAGTTGAGCTCGCGAATCGAGCGCAGGACGCGCTGGCGGGCCGAGCGGGAGACCGGGTAGTTGCCGGCCAGGACGCGGGAGACGGTCGCGGGTGAGACGCCGGCGTGGGTCGCGACATCGCCGAGCGTCGCTGCGGCCTTCCGGCGCGACGATCCGCCGTCGTCGGCTGTCCGCGGGGTGCGTGCCATCGAGGTCCCCTCCTGAATCGGCGGGCCGAGTCTACGTTCTACTGATGCGGCGCCGGACCGGTCGAGTCGCGGATGACGAGATGCGTGCCGAGGACAACGTGCTGGTCCAGCGCGTATTGGTCGCGGTGCAGGGCGAGCCGGATCGCGGTCCGGCCGAGCTCCTCATGGGGGAGGTGGACCGTGCTGAGGCCCGGCGTCAGGTCGGCTGCCAGCGGGATGTCGTCGTACCCGATCACCGAGATGTCCTCGGGGACGCGGCGGCCCGCCTCACGCAGCGCGAGCAGGACGCCGCTGGCGACGACGTCGGTGATCGCGAAGACCGCGGTGAACGGGATGCCTTGGTCGATGAGTGCCTTGGTGTGCTGGTATCCGGACTCGCGGTCGTACTCACCGGGCAGGACGCGCTCCGGTGCGACCTCGAGCCCGTGCGCCTTGTGTGCCCGGGTGTAGCCGTCGAAGCGCGCCTTCGTGGTGGTGTGCTCGGGTACGCCGGCGCCGATGATGGCGATCTGGCGATGGCCGAGTGAGATCAGGTAGCTCGTGGCTGCGAACGCGCCGCCCTCGTTGTCGTACTCCACCACGGTCGACGGCACGTCCCCGCCGATCGGTGGGCGGCCGCACAGCACCAGCCTCGAGCCGGCCCGGTCGAGGGCCTTCGCGAGCTGCGCCATCCGCTCGAGGTTGGACGCCGTACGGACCCCACCACCGACCAGTACGACGGCCTCGGCCTGCTGCTCGCGCATCAGCTCGATCAGCTCGAGCTCGCGGTCCGGATCACCGTTGTGGGTGCAGACCAGGCAGAGTCGTCCCTCGGCCGTCGTCTGCTGCTCGACGCCCTGGCCGATGTAGGCGAACAACGGGCCGACCAGGTCGCGGATGATGAACGCGACCGTGCGCGGACCGCCGCCGACGAGGGCGCGGGCCTGTGCGTTCGCGACGTAGTCGAGCTGCTGGACCGCACGCATCACTCGGCCGCGGGTGGTGGCGGCGACCGGGTAGTTGCCGGCGAGCACCCGGGAGACGGTCGTGGCGGAGACGCCGGCGATCGCCGCAACGTCCTTCACCGTGGGGCGATCCCCTGACGACAGTCTGGCCACCGGCTCCGCCCTTCAGAAAGCGCTCACCGAAATTGTGCCACGACGGACTGCGCAAGGCTGCATCACGAGCTGCCGGGGATCAGCTCACATCTCATTGTTTGTTGGCGGATTGCTGCTCCGATGTGGTCTGGCGCAAAGCCGCGAGCCTGTGGAAAACGTTGACCTGTGGGGAGCGGGTGAGCGATGTGGCGAGCTCAGGGGCTGAGGTTGGGTTGCCACCCGCTCCCGACGCGGTCAGGGGCGGCGGGCGAGGTGGTCGCGGATCTCGGTGAGGAGTTGCTGGTCGGTGGTCATCGGGTCGGGCTCGGGCTCGATGCCGCGGGCGCGGCGCTCGGCGAGCTTGTTCAGCGGCAGCACGATCACGAAGTAGATAGCGGCCGCGACGAACAGGAAGTTGAGCACCGCCTGCAGGATCGCGCCGATCGAGAATTCCGCGTTGTTGATGGTGAACGTCATTGCGTGGCTGAGGTCCGGCTTGCCGAAGATCGCCGCGACGAGCGGGTTGATCAGGTTGTTCACGGTCGCGGTGATGACCTGGCCGAACGCGGCGCCGATGACGACGGCGACCGCGAGGTCGACGACGTTGCCGCGCATGATGAATTCCTTGAAGCCCTTGAGCATGTGGGTATGCCTCCACGGAGCGGGTGATGTTCCCGGTCAACGTAGGGCCCACCGCCCAGCCCATGCGACGGAGCACGCCGGAAGGCAACGGATCGTGGCCAGTTGTGTCCGATAAGTGATCGTCAGCCGGTGTCCGGCGTCAGGGCGACGGTGAGTTTGGACTTCGTGCCGGCTTGGGCGAGGCGAGTGGCGGTGTCTGGGGTGGTCGCGACCACGATCAGCGCGCCGGTCGTCGTCGTACGCGGGGTTGGGAGGGCGACCACGCGGACGGCGCGGGCGAGGAGGTTTGCGGAGTCGGCCTGGGTGCTGGTGGCGGCGTACAGGTTGATGTGATCGCCGACGCGGAGCAGGGCACTGATGTCGGCGTCGTCGATCCGGAACGGGTAGGCGAGCTCGCCCTTGGGGACGGCGACCGGGGCCAGGAAGCGGGCGTCGGTGAGTGGCTCGCCGGCTCTGACCGGGCTGGTGAGCACGCGGGCAGTCAGGTCGGCGCCGGGTTCGAGGGCGCCGTCGGGCACGGCCGCGGGTGGGAGGTCGACGGTGCGGAGATCCGAGCCGGTGGGCACGGCTCCGCCCGCGAGGTCGCGCGCCGCGGCCAGCACGGCGACGGTCGGCGGGGGTGGAGGGGAGAGGGCGGTGAGGCCGAAGTACACAGCTGCCGCGGCGGCCACACCGGCCAGCAGCCGGCGGTGCCACCTGACGGCATGGAACAGTTCACGAAGTGCGAAGGGGTTTCTCATGCCAGAGAAGGTACGAGTTTTCCCTCACCCCACTTGGTGGTTATCCACAGGGGCACCGGCCAGAGGTCAGGCGGCGCTGGTGCTGGTGCTCGAGGACGACGACGAGGTGCTGGACGACGACTTCGAGGAGTCCGTCGACGACGAGCTGCTCGTCGACGAGGAGTCGGACTTCGCGGACGAGGCCGAGTCGGACTTCGCCGAGACCGTGCTCTTGCCGGAGTTGCGGCTGTCGGTGCGGTAGAAGCCGGAGCCCTTGAAGACGACGCCGACGGCGTTGAAGACCTTGCGCAGGGTGCCCTGGCAGGCGGGGCAGACGGTCAGCGCGTCGTCCGTGAAGCTCTGCCGCACCTCGAGCGCCTCACCACAGTCGGTGCACTGGTACTGGTACGTCGGCACGGTTCGTTCCCTTCAGGCCGTTGGCACTCCTACTACTCGACTGCTAATAATGCTCCAGCACCCCGAACTATTCCAAGTCGGGCGCGTGTTACCTCAACTCTGCGTGGATGTCCACCGGACGCAGAGCAACGCAAAGTTGTGCGGCACCCCATTTGGGGCGGGCGGCGGGATTCTCTACGGTTGGTCCGTGCGTCGCCTGCTACGAGTCGTCATCATGAGCGGAATCGCCCTCGCCACCGTCCTGTTGGTGATCGCCGGTACCGTCGTCTTCGTCGTCCGCCATTCGTTCCCCACGTACGACGGATCGATCGAGCTGACCGGCCTCGAGGGCGACGTGGAGGTGGTCCGGGACGCCAACGGCATTCCACAGATCTACGCCGACACCCCGAGTGACCTGTTCGCCGCGCAGGGTTACGTGGCCGCGCAGGACCGGTTCTTCGAGATGGACTTCCGCCGGCACGTCACCGCCGGCCGGTTGTCCGAGCTGTTCGGGAAGGACGCGCTGGAGACCGACAAGTTCGTCCGCACCCTCGGCTGGCGCCGGGTCGCGGAGAAGGAGCTCGGCCTGCTCACCCCGTCCACCCGGCAGTACCTGGACGACTACGCCCGCGGCGTGAACGCGTACCTGGACACCCACAGCGGCTCGGGCCTCAGCCTCGAGTACGCCGTCCTGTCGCTCAAAGGCACCGACTACCGGCCGGAGCCGTGGACCGCGGCCGACTCGCTGGCCTGGCTGAAGGCGATGGCGTGGGACCTCGGCGGCAACATGGACGAGGAGATCACCCGGACGAAGCTGCTCGCCTCGTTCCCCTCGCGCAACATCGAGAGCCTCTACCCGCCGTATCCGTACGACCGGAACGAGCCGATCATGGCCTCCGGCTCGGTCCGGGACGGCAAGTTCAGCACCGCGCCGATCGCCTCCGAGGCGCGCCGCGGGATGCTGACCAAGGACCTGCTGCAGTCGCTGGACTCGGTCGACAAGGTCGCGAAGGGCCTCCCGCAGCTGCTCGGCCGCGGTGACGGCATCGGCTCGAACTCGTGGGTCGTGTCCGGCGACCACACCACCACCGGCAAGCCGCTGCTCGCCAACGACCCGCACCTCGGCGCGACCATGCCGGGCATCTGGACCCAGGTCGGCCTGCATTGCAACAACGTCGGCAAGGCCTGCCCGTACGACGTCTCCGGCTTCAGCTTCTCCGGGTTGCCCGGGGTGGTGATCGGCCACAACAACGCGATCTCCTGGGGTTTCACCAACCTGGACCCGGACGTCACGGACCTCTACCTCGAGCGGATCGACGGCAACAACGTCCTCTACAACAACAAGTGGCGGGCGATGGCGACCCGCGAGGAGACGTTCAAGGTCGCCGGCCAGGACGAGCCGGTGAAGATCACCGTCCGCGAGACCAGGCACGGTCCGCTCATCTCCGACGTCGGCGACGACCAGCGCGAGACCGGTGAGCTGGCCGCGAAACAGGGCAAGTACGCCACGCCGTACGGCGTCGCCATCCAGTGGACCGCGCTGAACCCGGGCCGCACCGCGGACGCGCTGTTCGCGATCAACCGCGCGCAGAACTGGACCCAGTTCCGGGCCGCCGCGCAGCTGTTCCAGGTGCCCTCGCAGAACCTCGTGTACGCCGACACCGAAGGCCACATCGGCTACCAGGCGCCCGGCCTGATCCCGATCCGCAAGACCGGCCGCGGCGACTGGCCGGTGCCGGGCTGGGACCCCAAGTACCACTGGACCGGGTACATCCCGTTCGACGCGTTACCCAACGAGTTCGATCCCGCGGACGGGATCATCGTGACCGCGAACCAGGCAGTGGTGCCGCGGACGTACACCTACTACCTGACCAACGACTGGGACTACGGGTACCGCTCGCAGCAGATCCTGGACCGGATCAAGACCGCCGGGAAGCTGGACGCGAACGCGATGGCGTCGATCCAGCTGGACACCAAGAACCGGGCCGCCGAGATGCTGGTGCCGTACCTGCTGCAGATCGGCATCGACGACGAGTTCGAGCGCCAGGGCCAGGACACGCTGCGGAACTGGGACTTCACCCAGCCGGCCGACTCCGCGGCGGCGGCGTACTTCAACGTGGTCTGGCGCAACCTGCTCGCGCTGACCTTCCACGACCAGCTCCCCGAAGCCACCTGGCCGGACGGCGGGTCGCGCTGGTTCGAGGTGATCCGGACGCTGCTCGCGCAGCCGAACAGCGGCTGGTGGGACGACCTGCGGACCGGGCAGCACGAGAGCCGGGACGACATCCTGCGTGAGGCGATGATCGACGCGCGGCAGGAGATCACCCAGAAGATGGCGCGCGACCCGGCCAACTGGAAGTGGGGTCAGCTGCACAAGCTCACGCTGACCAACCAGACGCTCGGCAAGTCCGGCATCGGTGTGGTGGACAAGCTGTTCAACCGCGGTCCGTACGAGCTCGGCGGCGGCTCCTCGATCGTCAACGCGACCGCGTGGGACGCGTCGAAGGGGTACGGCGTGACCGCGACGCCGTCGATGCGGATGGTCGTGGACCTGTCCGACTTCGACAAGTCCCGGTGGATCAACCTGACCGGTGTGTCCGGGCATGCGTTCTCGTCGAACTACACCGACCAGACGGACCTGTGGGTGCGCGGTGAGACGCTGCCGTGGGCCTACACCAAGGGCGCGGTCGAGGCGGCCCGCGAGCACACCGTCACCTTCACCAAGCCGGAGCCGTAGCAGTCACCAGGCCGGGGAGTTGGCCTCCGCGAACAGCTCCTCCGGCCAGGTCCACAGCGCCCGCTGGGTCAGCAGGATCGAGATTGTCTGGTCGGCCGGCGTGGTCGACCAGAGCGTGCCCAGTCCACCGGCCCAGCCGTAGCGATCGGCGCTGACCGAGAGCCCGTAGCCCCACCCGGTGTCCGGGCCGAGGAAGTCGGCGGCCGCCGTACGCTGGCCGGCCGTCAGGTGGTCCGTCGTCATCTCCGCGACCGCGGCCGACGACAGGATGCCGTCGCCGCCCGTCAGTAGCATCCGGGCGAACGCGTGGAAGTCGTCCGCCGTCGAGATCAACCCACCACTCGCGTCGGGGAACGACGGCGGCTGCAGCCACTGGCTGTCCGCCGCGGGGTCGAGCAGGTCATCACCGACGTACGCCGTGGTCAGCCGCGCGGGGTCGGAGGCGGTGAACCCGGTGTCCCGCATCACGAGCGGCTCGAACAACCGCTCCCGCAGGAAGCCCTCCAGCGGCTGCTCTGTGGCACGTGCGATGAGTACGCCGAGCAGGTGTGAGCTGGTCGAGTACATCCAGCGCCGACCGGGCTGGTACTGCAGCGGCAGTGTCGCGAACCGTCGCATCCACTCGTCCGGATCGAGCGGAGTCCGTGGCACCGGCGGGCCGAACGTCCGCAGCTCCAGCTCTTCCTCCCGCTGCCGGATCCCTGCGTGGTCCGTCTCGCCCAGCCCCGCCCGGAAGGTCAACAGGTCCCGAAGCGTGATCGGCCGCTCCAAGGGGACAACGTCGTCGACCGGCCCGTCCGGACTGCGCAGCACGCGGGTCCCGGACAGCTCAGGCAGCAGGGTGTCGACCGGTGCGTCCATGGACAGCCGGAGCTCGTCGACGAGGATCATCGCGGCCGCGGCGATGATCGGCTTGGTGAACGAGGCGACCCGGAACAGGCTGTCCCGTTGCATCGGCGGACCGTCGAAGGCCATGGCGCCCAGTACCTCGACGCGCGTCTCACCGGCCCGGCTCACCAGCGAGACCAGTCCGGGGAGGTCGCCGTTGTCGACGTACTCGCTCAGCATCAGCCCAGTCCACCAGCGAACGGGGTGTCCCGCCACTGCCCGACGAACATCCGGATCCCGTCCGCAAGCGACGGCAGCAGCGGGACCATCGACGTGCACGCGATGAGCTGCAGCACCCGTGCCGTGTCCATGACCTGCTGGACCCGTTCGTCCAGCAACGGGCGCTCCAGCGCAGCCGCAGCCTCGTTGTAGACCTTCCCGAGGTCCGGACCGAACCCGGCCAGGTCCCACTCGATCGGGCCGAGCGTGGTGTCCTCGAAGTCCGACCACAGCACGCCGTCCGCGGTGGGGATCACGTTGTACGACGGCGCGTCGCCGTGGATCGTCTGGATCGTCGCCGACGGGAAGACCTCCTCGAAGGCGCTCCGACTGGTCAGGAGCGGCCCCAGCACTTCCCACTCGGCCCGCGCCCGGTCCAGGTCCTCCTGCTCGAGCAGACCCGGCACAGCCTCAAGCGCAGCGAGCGCCGGCGGCACGGCGAGCAGCGGCGTCATCCACGGCAGTTCCTGCGGGTAGTCCGCGAGTACGGCGTGCAGCTCGGCGGCCCGCGCGGTCCCGGTGACATAGTCGGGCTCCACGGACTTGTCCTGCTCCACGAACTGCCAGAACGTCATCGAGAAGCCGTCCTGCGGCACCGGTGCCAGCGGTACGAGCGGGCTCGGCGCAACGACCGGCTTGCCCTGCGCTACCAGCCACGCCGCCACGTCTAGCTCACGCTGCATCCGCCGTACAGCGACCTCCGGCTGCATCAGCGGTTCCGGCAGGGCCATTGGGACCCGCGCGACCACCGGTGCCGGCTTGAGGTGGACGACCACGGAGAACGCGTCGTACAGGACGGTCGGGTCCTCGACGGTCAGGCCCAGGCCCCGTGCGGCCGTTGTGGCAGCTTGTACGGCGTTCTCAGTCATCCTTTCGATCTTCTCAGCGCAATCAACCGATTTGGCGTCAGCGCTGCGTGCACCGGGTGGTCGTGGGTGTCGGCCGGAAGCTCTTCGACGACCTCTGCGTCGTACACCGCGGCCCAGATCGGCGTACCAGGGCTGACGCGGGCAAGTGCACGGTCGTACGACCCGCCGCCGCGGCCCAGGCGGACACCGTCGCGGGCGACCGCGACCGCTGGGCAGATGACCAGGTCGGCCGTGGCGATGGCGTCCGGGCCCAGGTCGACGGGCGGCTCGGACAGGCCGAGTCGGCCGGGGACGAGGTCGGCGGCGCCTGGTGCGACCCCCCAGCCGAGGTCGTTGTCGGCGTACAGGATCGGCAGCAGCACCTCACGGTCAGTAGCCAGCAGCCAGTCGATCAGCGCCCCGGTCTGCGGCTCCGGACCCATCGACACGTACAGCGCGATCCGCCGCGCCGCCTGCACCTCAGGCTGCGCTCGAGCGATCTCCAGCAGGTCACCGGTGTGCGGCCGAGCCCGGCGAGCGCTGAGCAGGTGCTGACGTGCTGCGGCCTTGGACGGGAACACTCCCTGATCGTAAGCACGTGACGCGGATAACACGGTGATTACCCGGCGTCCCCTAGGGTTGGGACATGAGTGAGGCAGGTCTACGACAAGCGCAGGACAAGATGCGCGCGGCCGGCGCTGCCGAGGTCGCGATCCGGGTCTTCACGCACTACTACCGGCTGCTCGAGTCGGGTCAGCAGGGCAAGATCCGCGAGGACGACATCGAGCCGGTGGGGGACCTGCCGCAGCTGGACCACCTCGACGCCGACCCGGCGGCGATGCGGGCCGCGCTGGCCGAGACCGCGGTGATCAAGCTCAACGGCGGCCTCGGCACGTCGATGGGCGTGACCGGGCCGAAGTCGGCGCTGCCGGTCAAGGACGGGCTGAGCTTCCTCGACATCATCGCCCGCCAGATCCTCAGCACCCGCGCGGAGTACGACGTGCCGCTGCCGCTGGTGCTGATGAACTCCTTCCGGACCAAGGAGGAGTCGCTGCAGATCCTGAGCGAGTACGACGGCCTGGCGGTCGACGGCCTCCCGCTCGACTTCCTGCAGAACATGGAGCCCAAGCTGCTCGCGGACGACCTGACGCCGGCCGAATGGCCGCCGGACCCGGAGCTGGCCTGGTGCCCGCCCGGCCACGGCGACCTGTTCACCGCGTTGGTTGCCTCCGGCACCCTGGACGCGCTGCGCGAGCGCGGCTTCCGGCACGCGTTCGTCTCGAACGCCGACAACCTCGGCGCCACCCCGGACGCGCGGATCGCGGCCTGGATGGCCGAGCACGACGTGCCGTTCGGGATGGAGGTCTGCCGGCGGACCCGGTCGGACCGCAAGGGCGGGCACGTCGCGGTGCGCAAGTCCGACGGCCGGCTGATCCTGCGGGACAGTGCGCAGGTCGCCGACGAGGACGGCAAGCACTTCCAGGACATCACCCGGCACAAGACGTTCAACACCAACAACCTGTGGATCGACCTGGACCGGCTGGCCGAGCTGATGGCCGGGCACGACGGGATCCTCGGGCTGCCGATCATCGTGAACCGCAAGACCGTCGACCCGGCCGATCCGTCGTCGCCGAAGGTGATCCAGCTGGAGACCGGGATGGGCACCGCGATCGAGACCTTCGAGGGCTCCCAGGCGGTGCTGGTGGACCGCAGCCGGTTCAAGCCGGTGAAGACCACGAACGACCTGCTGGTGCTGCGGTCCGACGTGTACGAGCTGACCGAGGCCGGCGACCTGACCACGACCCACGAGGGCGACGAGCCGTACGTCGACCTGGACCCGGAGTTCTTCAAGATCCTGGCCGACTTCGAGGCCCGGTTCCCGGCCGGGCCGCCGTCGCTGGTCCGGGCCGACCGGCTCGAGGTGCGCGGCGACGTTGCCTTCGGCAAAGATGTGACGGTGGTCGGTGACGTCGAGATCGCCGCGGCGGAGGGTGAGCGCCGGGAGATCCCGGACGGCGCCGAGCTCGGCGGCTGACGTTCGTACCTGGGGGAGCGTGTGGACGACCTGCTGATCCGGCCGCTGGAGCCGTACGACACCGACGAGGCGGCCCGGCTGTGGTGGCGCTCGCGGCACGCCGACCCGGAGCAGCTGCCGGCGGCGATCCACAGCCTCGACCAGGTGACCACCTGGTTCGCCGACGTACTGCTGCCCGACGCCCAGACCTGGGTCGCGCTCGACGACGGCCGGATCGTCGCCGTGCTCACCCTGGACGGTGACGACCTCGACCAGCTGTACGTCGACCCGGACGCGCACGGCCTCGGCATCGGCTCCACGCTGGTCGACCTCGCCAAGGACCTCCGGCCCGGCGGTCTGGCGCTGTGGACCTTCCAGTCCAACCTCCGGGCCCGGTCCTTCTACCAGGCGCACGGCTTCACCGAGGTACGCCGTACCGACGGCTCCGCGAACGAGGAACGGGCGCCGGACATCCGGATGACCTGGGGGAACCACCCCGAATCCACCGGCTGAGCTCCGGCGGCCCGCTTGGATTAGGGTCGGGGCGTGAGACGGAGTGTGGATGAACACCTGGAAGTGGTGCTGGGGAGGGTCCGGGCGCTGCCCGCGTTCGAGCAGCCGTTGATGGAGGCTGTCGGGCTGGTGCTCTGCGAGGACGTCGTCTCGGGGGTGAGCCTGCCGGGGTTCGACAACTCCGCGATGGACGGGTACGCCGTCCAGGCCGCCGACCTGGCCGGGGCGTCCCAGGACAACCCGGTCACGCTGCCCGTGGTCGGTGAGATCGCGGCCGGCCGGGTCGAGCCGATCGTGGTGACGCCCAGGACGTGCGTGCGGATCATGACCGGCGCACCGATGCCACGTGGCGCGGACAGCGTCGTACCGGTCGAGTGGACCGACGGCGGCACGGCGAACGTGCGCATCGCTCAGCAGCCCGCGCTGGGCGCGTCGGTGCGGCGAGCCGGTGAGGACGTGCAGGCGGGGGAGAAGGTCCTGGACGCTGACACCGTGATCGGGCCGCGTCAGGTCGCCGTACTGGCTGCTGTCGGCCGGGCCCGGGTGAAGGCGCGGCCGCGCCCCCGGGTTGTGGTGGTGTCGACCGGAGCCGAGCTGCGCGAGCCGGGCAGCAGGCTGCACGAGGGGCAGATCTACGACTCGAACAGCTACACGCTGGCCGCCGCGGCACGGGAGGCCGGAGCGGTGGTGTACCGCGTCGGCATCGTCGGCGACGACCCGAAGCGCATCATGGACACCCTGTCCGACCAACTCGTCCGCGCCGACCTGGTGATCACCACCGGTGGGGTCAGCATGGGCGCGTACGACGTTGTCAAGGAGGTCCTCACCAAGACCGGCACAGTCGACTTCCCGCAGGTCGCGATGCAGCCGGGGAAGCCGCAGGGCTTCGGTGTCCTCGGTGAGGAGGAGGTGCCGATCTTCACGCTGCCTGGGAACCCGGTGTCGGCGTACGTGTCCTTCGAGGTGTTCGTCCGGCCCGCGCTGCGGAAGCTGATGGGTCAGATGCCGTACCGCCGGCAGCCCGTCCACGGCGTCTCGCTGGACAGCTTCAACTCACCGGGCGGGAAGCGTCAGTTCGTCCGCGCTGCGGCCACGTCCGGCGACGAGGGCTGGATGGCCAGTACAGTCGGCGGGCACGGCTCACACCTGCTCGGCGGGCTGAGCCGCTCGAACGCGCTGATCGTGGTGCCCGAGGACGTGACGTCGGTCCGGGCCGGCGACCAGGTGGAGCTCATGCTGCTGGACGAGGAGACGGGATGACGGACCCCGGGCGCGAGACCGGTACGACGCCTGCCACCGGACTGACCCACGTCGACGAGACCGGGGCCGCGCGGATGGTCGACGTCTCGGCCAAGTCGGCGGGCAGCCGGCGGGCCGTTGCCAGCGGCAAGGTTTACGTCTCGGCCGAGGTGGTGACCGCGCTGCGCGGTGAGGGCGTGCCCAAGGGGGACGCGCTCGGCGTCGCCCGGATCGCCGGGATCATGGGCGCCAAGCGCACCCCGGACCTGGTGCCGCTCTGCCACCCGATCGCGATCACCGGGGCGAAGGTCGACCTCGAGGTGGCCGACGACGCCGTACTGATCACCGCTGCGGTGAAGACGACGGACCGGACCGGTGTCGAGATGGAGGCGCTGACCGCGGTCGCGGTCGCCGGGCTGGCGGTGATCGACATGGTGAAGGCGATCGACCCGGCCGCGGTGCTGTCCGACGTCCGCGTCGAGCTGAAAGAAGGCGGTAAGACCGGGCACTGGGAGCGGCCGTGAGGGCTCTGGTCGTCAGCGTGTCCAACCGGGCCGCTGCCGGTGTCTACACCGACACCACGGGTCCGCTGATCGCCGCCCGGCTGGCCGAGTGGGGCTTCGAGGTCTCCGGTCCTGACGTGGTGCCCGATGGTGCGCCGGTCGGTGATGCGCTGCGCGCCGGCGTCTCGGCGTCGTACGACGTGATCCTCACGACCGGTGGTACCGGGATCTCGCCGACCGACGCGACGCCCGAGGAAACGGCGGCCGTTCTGGACCGGGTCATCCCTGGGATCGCCGAGTCGATTCGTGCTTATGGCATGGCGAACGGCGTACCGACCGCTGCTCTGTCCCGCGGCCTCGCCGGCGTCGCGGGTACGACGATCATCGTGAACCTGCCCGGGTCGCGCGGCGGGGTGAAGGACGGGCTGACCGTGCTGGAGCCGCTGCTGCGGCACGCCGTCGACCAGGTCCGCGGCGGCGACCACGTCAGGACGGACACCGACTGATGGCCATCGTCCACTGGCCCGTCGAGCTCCGGCACGGGCAGGTCGGGCTCCGGCCGTTGCGTGCGGGCGACGGCGCCGAGTGGGCGGCCGCACGCCAGCGCAACGTCAGTTGGCTGCGGCCATGGGACGCCACCCAGCCACCAGGTGCGGAGGACGGCGCACGCACATTCCGCGCGATGGCACGCGACTGGAACCGGCAGGCCCGCTACGGACGCATGCTGCCGTTCGTCATCACGTACGGCGGCGCAGCCGGGGCCGGTGCACGAGCGAAGTGGCCGCTGGTCGGGCAGCTCACCGTGTCCGGAATCACCTACGGCTCAGCGCGTTGGGCGAACCTCGGCTACTGGGTCGACGAGCAGTACGCCGGCCGCGGCATCGTGCCGACCGCGGTCGCGATGGCCGCGGACCACTGCTGGTTCACCCTCGGCCTGCACAGGATCGAGGTGGCGATCCGCCCCGAGAACAAGGCGAGTCTGCGGGTGGTGGAGAAGCTCGGCTTCCGGTACGAGGGCGAGCGGCCGCGGTTCCTGCACATCGACGGCGACTGGCGCGACCACCGCATCTTCGCCCTCAACGTCGAGGAGGTCGGACCCGGTCTCGTAGCGCGACTGCCTTGACTACGCTGCGTGCTGTTCACACCAGTCACACGAGTTCTCTTGCGACACACCGGCGGACCTGCCTCATCTGGCCCTCGCTGGGTCTTAGCGTCGTCGCATGGGGACGACAGGACTGATCTATGTGGCGATCGTCGCCGCGTGGGCCGCCTACCTCGTCCCGATGATGCTGAAGCGTGGAGACGAGGCCAGGCGCCGGCCGGTGTCATCGGCCGCGGACGCACGGGTGCTTTCCCGCGACCCGTCGCGGCCGCGGTACGTCGTACGCCCGGCCGGTGCGGGCGCTGGCACCGGAGCCGTTTCGGGCGCCACTTCCGGCGCGGCTTCGGGCGCTGTTGACGAGGACCTGCCGCCGCCGGTTCGGCACCGTTACGTCCCGAACCGCGCCCGCCGGGTGGCCGCCATGCGCCGCCGGCGGGTCCTGTCGATCCTGACCCTCTCGCTGTTGTCGGTGACCGCGCTGGCCGGCCTGGAGATCCTGCTGTGGTGGACGGTGGCGATCCCGGGCGCGCTGATCGTCGCGTTCGTCGTACTCACCCGGGTGCAGCTGCGGCGGCAGGTGCGCGAACGTGCCCTCCGCGCCGCGGAGCGTCGGGCCCGCGCCCAGGCCCGCCACGACCGCGGTCCGGCCGGCAAGCCCGCGCCGTCCCCCGACGAGGAGATGACCATCGAGGTCAAGCTCCCCGCTGCGGCGCCCGCGCCCGCCGAGAAGCCCGCCGCGTCCGAGGGGCTGTGGGACCCGGTGCCCGTCACGCTGCCGACGTACGTCATGAAGGAGAAGGCCCCCGACCGCACGGTCCGCACCATCTCCCTCACCGACGACGAGGTCTTCTCCAGCGCCCGTACGACGGACCCCGCCGAGACCCCACCCGTCGTCGAATCCCCGCCCGCCGCCGCCGCGGACGAGCCGGAGATCAGGCGTGCCGTCGGCGACTGATATCCGGTTTTAGACTGGAAGCATCTCCGTGTTAGAGTTTCGCGGTCGCCAGGGAAACCTGGCACACCGCTCGGGGCTGTGGCGCAGTTGGTAGCGCGCTTCGTTCGCAACGAAGAGGCCAGGGGTTCGAATCCCCTCAGCTCCACCCAAGAAGGCCGGTCCGTCGGACCGGCCTTTGTCGTTCCCACGCGGGTCTTCCCCACGCGCCGCTACGCACGCCGCTCCCACCCACCCGGTTGCGCGCGGCTTATCCCCGCTCAGATGCGCGGCTTGTCGCCGCTCAGATGCGCGGCTGCCGCCGCTCCTTCGACCGCCACCGTGGTCGGGGCGGACCCTGGTCCCCGCCCCGCAGCCGCTACACTCACTCCTCCGTCGCGAACTCGCGGCTTGCTGCAACCACCTCGCGGGCTCTGCTCACGCCGATTGCCTTGGTCGCGTGCCAGAGGGAGTGCGGC
>NZ_JBSFBL010000068.1:0-35316 GCF_053592935.1 Kribbella sp. NPDC002412 | reverse complement strand
ATCCTGGACGATGTGTTCGCGGAGCTGGACACGCAGCGCCGCGACCGGCTGGCCGCCTACCCGTCCACAGTGTCTTCGCCGATCACCTGACCCGGTTGGCACTAGGCGGCCCCGCCGAAGGCGCAAACGGAGCAGCCAACGCCGAAGGCGGTGTCGTTTGCCTCTCCACAGGTCTGGCGCTGAGTGCTTGGGCACGAATGACGGGTGCGCGCCCCGCCGAAGGCGCAAAGAGCTGTCGCCGCCGAAGGCGGTGCCTTCGCATGTCTGTGGTTCTTGTCGCCGAGCACCCGGGCGCAGATGACCGCTAGGCGGCCCGCCGGAGGCGGCAACAGAACAGCCGCCGCCTAAGGCGGTGCCCTTCGCGGGTCCGCGGGTCTTCTCGCCGAGCACCTGAACGTGGATGACCGCCAGGAGACCCGCCGAAGGCGGCAACAGGCAGCCGCCGCCGGAGGCGGTGTCCTTCGCGTGTCCGCGGGTCTGTCGCCGATCGCGTTGGCGCGGATGACGGGTGGGCGGCCCGCCGGAGGTGGCAACGGAACAGCTGCCGCCGGAGGCGGTGTCCTTCGGTGGCGCCTGGCTGATTTGTTTGAATGGTGTATTGCAGGATCGTTCAACAATCCTTATGGTGATCAGATCTGCGCTCTCCGTCCCCGGGAGGAACCATGTGGGTTCTGCTCGCTATCGCGGTGGTTGTCGTCGGGTTCGCCCTCCGGCTGAACTCGATGCTGGTCGTCACCGCGGCCGGTATCGTGGCCGGCCTGATCGGCGGCCTGTCACCGGTCAAGATTCTGAACGCGTTCGGCGACGGGTTCGCCGGCAGCCGGTCCGTCACCGTCTTCATCGTCACGCTGCCCGTGATCGGGCTGATCGAGCGTTACGGCCTGCAGCAGCAGGCGCGCAAGTTGATCGGCAAGCTGAAAGTCATGACCACCGGCCGGCTGCTGGCCATCTACCTGCTGATCCGGCAAGGTACGGCGGCCCTCGGCCTCACCAGCATCGGCGGCCCGGCGCAGGCGGTCCGGCCGCTGATCGCCCCGATGGCGGCCGGTGCCGCGGAGCGACGGTACGGCGGCCCGCTGCCCGAGAAACTGCAGGAGAAGATCAAGGGCTTCTCCGCCAGCGCGGACACGGTCGGCCTGTTCTTCGGCGAGGACATCTTCGTCGCGATCGGCTCGATCCTGCTGATCACCGGCTTCGTGGACGCGACGTACGGGCTGCACCTGGAGGCGATCGACATCGCGCTCTGGGCGATCCCGACCGGCATCTGCGCCCTGCTCATCCACGGCACCCGGCTGCTGCTGCTCGACCGGCAACTGGACAAGCTGCACGCGGCAGCCAAGGCCGAGAACGAGCAGGTGACCCGATGATCAAGGTCGAGTGGTTCTACTGGCTGTGCGGGATCTTCTTCGTCCTGATCGCGTTGCAGGTGGTCAACGACCGCAGCAACCCGAAGCGTCTCGGCAGCGCCGCGTTCTGGGGCATCCTCGGCGTCTCGTTCGGCTACGGCACGTTCGTGGTCAACAAGCAGGCGCCGGCCTGGCTGCTCGGCATCGCGGTGATCGGTCTCGCCGTACTGGCCGGCTCCGGCTTCCCGGGCCGCGGTCACGAGCAGACCACCACGCCGGCCGAGCGGGTCCGGTTCGCCGACCGCTTCGGCAACAAGCTTTTCCTTCCTGCACTGGTGATTCCGGTGGTCGCGGCGCTCTTCGGCGCCTGGCTCGCCAAGGTGAAGCTGAAAGACGGCCAACTTCTCCTGCAGAGTGGATCCGCCACGATCATCGGCCTCGGCGTCGCATCACTGCTCGCGCTGGTCGTTGGCATGGTCCTGCTCAAGCCGAAGTCACCGGCCGTCCCACTCCACGAGGGCAGGCGGCTGCTCGAGCACATCGGCTGGGCCGCGATCCTGCCGCAGATGCTCGCCACCCTCGGCCTGCTGTTCAACACCTCAGGCGTCGGCAAGGCCGTCGGCCGGGTGACGGATCACCTTGTTCCCAAGGGCTCGCTGATCGCCGCGGTCGCGCTCTACTGCATCGGCATGGCGGTGTTCACGATCATCATGGGCAACGCGTTCGCCGCGTTCCCGGTGATGACGGCGGCCGTCGGCTGGCCACTCCTGGTCGAGCAGTTCGACGGCACGCCGGCGATCGTGTTCGCGATCGGCATGCTGGCCGGCTTCTGCGGCACCCTCTGTACGCCGATGGCCGCCAACTTCAACTTGGTCCCAGCAGCGCTGCTAGAGATGAAGGATCAGTACGGCCCGATCAAGGCCCAGATCCCGACCGCGGTCCCGCTGCTCGCCTGCAACATCGTCCTGATGTACGTCTTCGCCTTCTAAGGAGTGCAAATGAAGTACGCCGCCGCCTGGGCGCAGATCGCCTGCGAGGTGCTCGAAACCCCCTACCCGTACGGCGCCGCGCACGCATCGCTCGGCCCGGACGACGTGGACGTGACCCCGCAGCGGTTGCATCCCGCCTTCCACGGCTCGTACGACTGGCACTCCAGCGCACACATGCAGTGGTCCCTGGTCCGGTTGCTCACGCTCGCACCGGACCAGGTCGGCCAGCGCCCCGCAAGCCTGCTCGACAACCGGCTCACTCCCGAAGCGATCGCGACCGAAGCGGCGTACCTGCGCGACCGGCCGTCGTACGAACGCCCGTACGGCTGGGCCTGGGCGGCCATGCTCGCCGCGGCGGGCAAGGACAGGTGGCCGCTCGGCGAGCTCGCCGACACCATCGCCGACCTCGTCCTCGGCTGGCTCCCGCGCCAGGCGTACCCGGTCCGGCACGGCGTGCACCTGAACACCGCGTTCGCGCTCGCCCTGCTCCTCGAGGCGTACGGCGACCTCGGCCGCACCGACGTGGTCGACGCGATCCAACAACGCTCGATCGAGTGGTTCGGCCAGGACACGGCGTACGACACACGCTTCGAGCCGTCCGGCACCGACTTCCTGTCGCCGGCGCTGACCGAAGCGGAGCTGATGCGGCGGGTCCTGAAGGAGGACGAGTACAAGACCTGGCTGACCGCCTTCCTCCCCGGCCTCGGCACCGACCAGCACCTGCATCTGCTCGAGGTCCCGGTCACCGACGACTCCGGTGACGGCCAACTCGCGCACCTGTCCGGCCTGGCGCTCGCCCGGGCCTGGCAACTGCGCACGATCGCGCCCGCGCTGCCGGACGTGGCGGACACCCTACGAGCCGGTGCCGATCGTCAGGTCGAGGCCGTCCTGCCCACAGTGACCGAAGGAGACTTCATGTCGACGCACTGGCTGGTCTCGTTCGCCCTACTGGCAACGCTTGCTGAGTAGTACCCGTCCAGCCGTGCCAGAGCTGGGCATACCAGCCTCCGTCGGCCAGCAACGACTCGTGCGTACCGGACTCGACCACCCGCCCATGGTCGAGTACGACGATCCGGTCCGCCTGCTCGGCCTGCGTCAACCGGTGCGCCACGACCAACGTCGTACGCCCCTCAGTAGCAGCCGAACTGGCTCGCTCCAGCTCACGCGCGCCCGCACTACCCGCTTCAGCCGTGGCCTCGTCCAGTACGGCGATAGGCGGGTCAGCAAGCACGAGTCGAGCAAAGGCGACCTGCTGTGCCTGCGCGCCCGTCAACTGGTGCCCGTTCTCGCCCACGACCGTGTCGAGCCCGTCAGGCAGCGCACGCACCCAGGCCGACGCCCCAACGACGTCCAACGCGGCCTCCACCTCAGCATCAGTCGCACCGGCTCGGGCCAGTCGCACGTCGTCCACCAGCGGTCCAGAGAAGACGTGGACCTCCTGGCTCAGCAGAGCGACCTGCGCACGAGTCCGATCCTCACCAAGCTCACGCACGTCCACACCACCGAGATGCACCGCACCGGCTGTCGGAGTGAGCACCCCGGCCGCAATAGCAGCCAGCGTCGTCTTCCCGGCCCCTGAAGCACCGACCAGCGCGACCCGCTCACCTGGTTCGAGCCGCAAGGTCACGCCGGCCAGCACCTCCGGACCGTCGTAGGCGTGCCCGACATCCAGCAACGACAACGACGCGTCCGCCGGCGCCCGACCCGCCGGCGGTTCCGGTACCTCCGGAATCTCCAGTACGCCGGCCAACCGCGCCAACCCCGCGGACGCGGTCTGGATCTGGTCGAACTCCATCAGCAGCATGCCGATCGGGTTGAACAGCCGGTGGAAGTACAACGCGGCCGCGGTCACCGCGCCGACGCTGACCGCATCGTCGCGGACCAGGTAGAACCCCGCAACCAGGATCGCGGTGAGGCCGACGAACTCGGCGTGGTTGATCCGCGACGAGAAGAAGCTGAACAGCTTGAAGACCTTCAGCGACAGGTCCCGCGCGACCGCCGAGGTGTTGTCGATCTTGCCGAGCTGCACGTCCTCCAGCCGGTACGCCCGGACCGTCGCGCTGCCACGCAGCGAAGCGATGATCGCCTCGGACCGCTCGCCCATCGCCACCCGCTCCTCGCGGTAGAACGGTGCAGAGCGCGGCAGGTACCACCGCAGCGCCCACACGTACATCGGCAAGGCCAGCAGTCCGGCCAGCCCGAGCCGCCAGTCCAGCGCAAACATGCCGACCGCGGTCAGTGCAATCGTCAGCGATGCAGACAGCAGCGCAGGCCCGACTTCAGTCAGCGCTGCCGCGACAGACGCCACGTCGCCGCCAACCCGGGACAGCAAATCGCCTGTGCGCACCTTGTCCAGCATCGGAGCCGGCAGCTGCAACGCCCGTTCGACCACCCGCTCGCGGATCCGCGCGAGCACCGTCTCGCCCACTCGCGCGACCAGCGTCACGCCGACCGCAGTGAGCAGTCCGGACACCAGCGCGGCTCCGCCGATCATCACGACCACCCGCACCACGGCCGATCGGTCCGCACCATCCGCGATGTCGTCGACCAGTACACCGAGTGCCCAGGGCGCGACCAGCCCGGCAGCACTCGCCACCGTGATCACCAAGGCCGCCAGCACCGACAGTCCAGGCAGCCGACGGATCTCCTGCCACAACACGGCCCACGTCGCCCGCGGCCCGGCGACCGGCAACAGGCTCATCGCAGAACCGCTTCCTGGTAGGTCGCGTCGGCGGCGGCCAGCTCAGCATGGATGCCTTCAGCAACCACCGATCCGTCCGACACCACGATCACCCGCTGCATCTTGCCGAGCAGCGCCGGGCTGCTGGTCAGCACCAACGTCGTCAGTCCTTCCCGCACCTCGGCGAGGCCCTCGGCCAGCAGCTCCTCGGTGACCGCGTCCACCGCCGTACTGGGGTCGTGCAGCACCAGCACCGGCGGCTCCGCCAGCAACGCCCGAGCCAGACCGAGTCGCTGACGCTGTCCACCTGACAGCGACTGGCCACGGTCGGCCAGCGGCCGGTCCAGCTCGTCGATCAGGTCGGCAGCCCCCGCCGCGGTCAGCACCCGCTCCAACTCCCCCGAGTCGACGAGCAGGTTGCTCCGCAGCGTCCCCTCGAACAGGTCGGTGTCATGCTGCTCCAGCAGGACCGTCCGTCGTACGACGTCGATGTCGAGCTCCTCGGTCTCCGTACCGCCGATGAGCAGTTTGCCGGTGTGGTCAGGCGCTCGACCCGCTACGACGGTCAGCAACGCGTCGGCGTCACGCGGGTCGTAGCAGAGCACTCCCACCAGCTCACCACGCCGCAGCGTCAGGTCAACCGAGGACAGTGACTTGTAGGAGACGCCAATCAGTTCCAGCAGCGGCTTCGCCGGGTCCAGCGTCGTCGCCGTACCACTGGCGATCAACGGAGGCGACGACAGCACGGATGCCAACCGGCCGGCCGACGCACGCGCCATGGCCGCTACCTGGCTTGCGTAACCGAGCGAACCCACCGGCTCCGCGACGAACTGCGCCAGGCCGACCACAGTGATCAGTTCGCCGATCGTGACCCGGTCCGTCAACGCGAAGTACCCGGACACGCCAGCAACGGCTGCGAGCAGCAGTCCGCTCAGCGCGGTGGTCACACCATCCTGCAACCCGTTGGTAGAGGCCGCACGCAAGGTGGCTCGCAGCGTCTCCTGGCTGGACCGCCGATACCGCTCAGCCGCGTTGTGCTGCGCGCCGATCCCACGCAACGTCCGCAGCCCACCCACCAGGTCAGTGGCGAGCGCAGTAGTCTGCGCGACCGCCTCCTGCTGCGACGACGTACGGCGAGTCAACAGCGGAGACAGCGCCTGAATCCCCAACACCAGCAGCGGTACGCCGATCAGCACCCCAAGCCCCAGCGGTACGTCGACCAGCAGCAGCGACACCGACGACACCACCGGCGCCGTGGTCGCCGCGAACCCGATCGACACCGCCCGCATCATCAGCGCGGCCTTCTCGGTATCGGACGTCGCGATCGACAGCAACTCGCCGGACCGCAGGCCGGTCCGATGACCACGGGGGTCGAGCACCCGGCCGGCGATCTCCAGCCGCAGCGCGTGCGTCTCGTACTCGATCGCCCGCACTACTTGGCGAGCACCGGTCTTCCAGGCGTTCGACAGGACGGCGAACAACACGACCATCATCAGCACGCACCAGAGCAGCGGCTCGACGTCACCGCTTGCCACCGCGCGGTCCACGAAGATGCCGATCGCCACTGGCACGGCCGCCTCGGTCGCCTGGTGCAAGGACAGCACCAGCACCCCGGTGATCATCCGCCCACGATGCCGCCGTACGGCGCGCCACAACAGTTCCCCACTCGACATAGTTAGGGAACCCTAACCCGGCCGAACCGATTGACACCGCCGCCAGTCCGCCGTACGGTCTCGCATCAATAGGAAACTTTCCTAACAGTTGAGTCCGTTCAGCGAGCCGACCACACAACAGCGGCGGAGGGAGGCAGGGTTATCCCATGGCAACCACACCCGGAACTCCCCGCCTGCTCCGCGCGATGAACGACCGCGCCGCCCTCGACCTGCTGCTGGCCGAGGGCCCGCTGTCCCGCACCACCCTCGGCAACCTCACCGGTCTGTCCAAGCCGACCGCGTCCCAGCTCCTCGCCCGGCTGGAAGCGGCCGGACTGGTCCGCGCCAGCGGCACCACGGCCGGCCGGCCGGGACCGAACGCCCAGCTGTACGAGATCAACGGCGGCATGGCCTACGTCGCCGGTCTCGACGTGACACCGACCCGGATCCGCTCGGCGGTCGCCGACCTGACCGGCAAGGTCGTCGGCACCTACGAGCTGCCCACGCCGGGCCGCAGCGCCAAGGGCACGGTCGAGCGGGTGCTCAAGGCGATCGACGGCGCGGCCGGTGAGGCCGGGCTGAACCGCGGCCGCCTGCACCGAGTCTCGATCGGCACCCCGGGTGGTTTCGACCCGACCACCGGCCGGCTGCGCTACGCCACGCACCTGCCCGGCTGGCACTCGCCACACCTGCTCGACGAGCTGGCCGCTTCGATCGCCGTACCGCTGGAGGTCGAGAACGACGTCAACCTCGCGGCCATCGCCGAGCAGCGGGTCGGCCACGCCAAGGACAGCGACAACTTCGTCCTGCTCTGGGGCGAGGAAGGCATCGGCGCCGCGGTCGTGATCAACGGCCGCCTGCACCGCGGTGCCACCGGCGGCGCCGGCGAGGTCGCCTTCCTGCCGCTGCCCGGCACGCCGCTGGTCCGCAACGTCAGCCGCAGCAACGCCGGCGGCTTCCAGGAGCTCGCCGGTGCCGAGCCCGTCCTCAAGCTGGCTCGCGAGCACGGCCTCAAGGCGCGTACGGCGGAAGCCGCGATCGCGACCGCACTCAAGACCGAGGGCGCCGGCGACGCTGTGCTGACCGAGTTCGCGCACCGACTGGCCGTCGGTCTGGCCGCGATCGTCGCGGTCGTCGACCCCGAGCTGATCGTGCTCGCCGGCGGCGTCATCACCGCCGGCGGCGAACGCCTGCGCGGCCTCGTCCAGGACGAGCTGGCCGAGCTCGCCGTACCGCGGCCGCGGCTGCTGATGACCGCGATCACCGACGACCCGGTCCTGGCCGGCGCGCTGCAGTCGGCCCTGACCACCACCCGAGACGAAGTCTTCGACACCGCAGGTCCACCCATCCCCTAGGAGTACGGATGCCACGCTTCAGTCGCGCACTACTGGCCACCTCAGCCGTCGCTCTGCTCGCCACCGCCTGTACCGGTACGTCGACCGCGCCGCAGCCCAGTGACGACGCCACCAAGGACGTCACGATCACCTTCTGGCACGGCTGGAGCGCGCCGGGCGAGGTGGCCGCGATCAACGCCAACATCAAGGCGTTCGAGGCGAAGCATCCGAACATCCACGTGAAGGCCGTCGGCAACATCAACGACGACAAGATCAAGCAGGCGCTGCGAGCCGGCGGGCCGAACGCGCCAGACGTGGTGTCCTCGTTCACCACCGACAACGTCGGCACGTTCTGCCAGTCGAACGTGTTCGCGGACCTGAAGCCGTTCCTGGACAAGTCCGGCGTCGACCTGGACAAGACCTTCCCGAAGGCGCTGCAGGACTACACCCAGTTCGAGGGCAAGCGCTGCACGCTGCCGCTGCTGAACGACGCGTACGGCCTGTACTACAACAAGGACGCCTTCAAGGCCGCCGGCATCACCGCGCCGCCGAAGACGCTGTCCGAGTTCGACGCCGCCGCCAAGAAGCTCACCAAGGTCAAGGGCGACTCCTACAGCCAGCTCGGGTTCATGCCGAACTTCCACGGCTACGAGTCGACCACCACGCACTTCGCCGCCCAGTGGAACCCGACGTACTTCACCGGCGACGGCAAGTCGAACCTGGCCGCCGACCCGGCGTTCGCGAAGATGCTCACCTGGCAGAAGAACCTGGTGACCGAGCTCGGCGGGTTCGCGAAGCTGGAGAAGTACCGCGCCACCTTCGGTGACGAGTGGGGTGCGAAGAACCCGTTCCACACCGGCCAGGTCGCGATGGCGATCGACGGCGAGTGGCGGCTCGGGATGGCCAAGGACGCCGGCGTGAAGTTCGGCATCGGCGTCGCGCCGTTCCCGGTGCCCGACGACCAGGCCGACAGCTACGGCAAGGGCTACCTGTCCGGCACCATCATCGGCATCGCGAGCACCAGCCAGAAGCAGAACGCGGCCTGGGAGCTGGTCAAGTACATGACCACCGACACCGACGCCGTGGTCAGCTTCTCGAACGCGATCCATAACGTGCCGTCCACGCTCGAGGCGCTGAAGTCGCCGAAGCTGGACGCCGACCCGAACTTCCGGACCTTCCTGGAGATCGCCCAGCACCCGAAGAGCAACACCACGCCGGCCAGCCCGAACGGCGGCGCGTACCAGCTCAGCCTGCAGGACTTCGGCTTCGCCTACGAGTCCGGCAAGGTCACCGACCTGGCCGGCGGGCTGGCCAAGACCGACCAGCAGATCGACAAGGACCTGGCGCAGGTCAAGTGATGGTCTCCGCGGGCCTGCGACAGAAACGCCGCAGGGAAGCGGTCCGCAACGTCGCGTTCCTCTCCCCCTGGCTGATCGGCGTCAGCGTCTTCTTCCTCTACCCGCTGATCTCCACCGTCTACTTCAGCTTCATGCGGTACGACGGTTTCACCCCGCCGACCTGGACCGGCCTGAAGAACTGGCAGTACGTCTTCACCGACTACCCGTTCTTCTGGCCGGCGCTGCGTAACACGCTGTGGCTGGTCGTCGTGATGGTCAGCCTGCGGGTGGTCTTCGGGCTCGGCATCGGGCTGCTGATCACCAAGGTCAAGACCGGCGCCGGGATCTTCCGGACCGCGTTCTACCTGCCCTACCTGGCGCCGCCGGTGGCCGCGACGATGGCGTTCGCCTTCCTGCTCAACCCGGGCACCGGGCCGGTGAACAACATCCTCGGCAGCATCGGGTTGCCGCAGCCGGGCTGGTTCAACGACCCGCAGTGGTCCAAGCCGGCCCTCACGATGCTCGCGTTGTGGGGGATCGGCGACCTGATGGTGATCTTCATGGCGTCGCTGCTCGACGTGCCGAAGGAGCAGTACGAGGCGGCGTCGCTGGACGGAGCGGGCCCGTGGCAACGGTTCCGGTTCGTGACGCTGCCGAACATCTCGCCGATCGTGCTGTTCGCGGTCGTCACCGGCGTGATCCAGACCATGCAGTACTACACCCAGCCGCTCGTCGCCGGAAAAGTGGCCAGTGGCGTGATCGGTGGCTCCGGGCAACAGTTCGAGCCGGGCTACCCGGACAAGTCCACGCTGACGTTGCCACAACTCGTGTACCACCTGGGATTCCAGCGCTTCGACACCGGGGGCGCGTCCGTGATCGCGCTGGTGCTGTTCGTGCTGGCGATGGTGTTCACCGCGTTCCTGATGCGCCGCGGCAGCGGCTTCCTGGCGACCAACGACTGAGCAGCATTCATGACTATACCGATGCCACGCCTCCGGCGCGGCGCGTCATGGGGCTGGAACTCCCGCCCTTCCCTCGTCACTCCAGTCGCTTCGCTCCCTACGCTCCTCAGTCCAGGCCGGGAGGCCCCATGACGGCCACGGTTGCGGCCGCGCCGGTCGGAATCACCTCGGCCGCCCGGGCGGCACGCCGTACCAGGGTTCTGGAGTGGGTCGCGGTGCACTCGCTGGCGATCGCCGCGGCGTTGTTCTTCGTACTGCCGTTCGTGTTCGTCTTCCTGACCGCGGTGATGAGCGACCAGCAGGCGCTCACCCGGGACCTGTGGCCGAACAGCTGGCACTGGGACAACCTGCGGACCGTGTGGGAGACGCCGGGGTTCCTGACCTGGTGGAAGAACACGCTGATGTACGCCGGTCTCGGCACGGCGCTGACGTTGCTGTCGAGCATCCCGGTGGCCTACGCGCTGGCGCGTTTCAAGTTCCGTGGCCGGAACCTCGCGCTGATGCTGGTCATCTCCACGATGATGCTGCCCCCGCAGGTGGTGATCGTGCCGATGTACCTGTTCTGGGCCAAGCAGTTGCACCTGTCCGGGACGTTGTGGCCGCTGATCATCCCGATGGCGTTCACCGACGCGTTCTCGGTGTTCCTGCTCCGGCAGTTCCTGCTGACCATCCCGAAGGACTACGTGGACGCCGCGAAGGTGGACGGCTGCGGTGACTTCAAGGCTCTGGTCCGGATCGTGCTGCCGATGGCGAAACCGGCCGTCGCCGCGGTCGCGCTGTTCCAGTTCTTCTACTGCTGGAACGACTACTTCGGCCCGCAGATCTACGCCAGCGAGAACCCGGCGGCCTGGACGCTCAGCTACGGCCTGGAGTCGTTCAAGGGCGCCCACCACACCAACTGGAACCTCACCATGGCGGCCACGCTGCTGGTGCTGGCACCGGTGATCATCCTCTTCTTCTTCGCCCAGAAGGCCTTCATCGAAGGCGTCACACTCACAGGGGTCAAAGGTTGAAACTCACAGTCGTAGGCGGCGGATCCACCTACACTCCCGAACTCGTCGACGGCTTCGCCCGGCTGCGCGACACCTTGCCGGTGACCGAGCTCGTCCTGGTCGACCCGGCCGCCGACCGGCTCGAACTGGTCGGCGGCCTGGCCCGGCGGATCTTCGCCAAACAAGGCCATCCAGGCCGCGTGATCACCACGACCGATGTCGATGCGGGCATCGACGGCGCGGACGCCGTACTGCTGCAACTGCGGGTCGGCGGGCAGGCCGCGCGGAACGAGGACGAGACGTGGCCGCTGGAGTGCGGTTGCGTCGGCCAGGAGACCACCGGAGCCGGCGGACTCGCGAAGGCGTTGCGGACCGTTCCTGTGGTGCTCGACATCGCCGAGCGGGTACGGCGTGCCAACCCGGACGCCTGGATCATCGACTTCACCAACCCGGTCGGGATCGTGACCCGGGCACTGCTGTCGGAGGGACACAAGGCGGTCGGACTGTGCAACGTGGCGATCGGGTTCCAGCGGCGGTTCGCGGCGATGCTCGGAGTTCGGCCTGAGCAGGTCGAG
Organism: Kribbella sp. NPDC002412; assembly: GCF_053592935.1. Lineage (NCBI taxonomy): Bacteria > Bacillati > Actinomycetota > Actinomycetes > Propionibacteriales > Kribbellaceae > Kribbella > Kribbella sp. NPDC002412. Next base: position 23,449 of record NZ_JBSFBL010000068.1, on the reverse strand, counting down.
CTGGATCACGTCGGGCTCAACCACCTGACGTGGGAGCGCGCCGTACGCGTGAACGGCGAGGATGTGCTGCCGAAGCTGCTGGCTGATCATGGCGCTGAGCTGGCCGAGAGCCTGAAGCTGCCGGCCGAGTTGCTGCGGCAGTTGGGCGTGGTTCCGTCGTACTACCTGCGCTACTTCTACGCGCACGACGAGGTGGTGCAGGAGTCGCTGACGAAGCCGTCGCGGGCGGCTGAGGTGGCTGCGTTGGAGAAGCAGTTGCTGGAGCTGTACTCCGATCCGTTGCTGGATGAGAAGCCTGCGTTGCTCGAGCAGCGGGGTGGGGCCTACTACTCCGAGGCCGCGGTCGCGCTGGCGTCGTCGCTGCTGAACGACACCGACGACGTGCAGGTGGTGAACACGTTGAACAACGGGACGCTGCCGTTCTTGCCGGACGACGCGGTGATCGAAGTGCCTGCGGTCATCGGGGCCGGTGGCGCGCAACCGTTGCCTGTGGCACCTGTCGAGCCCTTGTACGGCGGCCTGATCAGTCACGTGACGGCGTATGAGGACCTGGCCCTGGACGCTGCTCTGAGGGGTGGCGCCGAGCGCGTGTTCAACGCGCTGCTGGCGCATCCACTGGTCGGGCAGGTCTCGATCGCGCGCGAACTGACGGACCGGCTGCTGGCTCACAACTCGGCGTACCTCCCGTGGGCTCCATGATCGTCCCCGGCGGCGTGCTCGCCTTCGACGCCGGCAACAGCAAGACGGACGTCGCCCTGGTCGCCGCGGACGGATCAGTCCTCGGTACGGCGCGGGGCGGCGGCTTCGAACCGCAGAACATCGGAGCCGCCGCGGCGGTCGCGGGACTCGAGCCGCTCGTGATCGCCGCAGCCGCGGCGGCCGGGCTCGAGGTCGGCGACGTACCGCTGGTCCAGCAGGTGTCCGCGTGCCTGGCGAACGCGGACCTGCCGATCGAGGAGGAGTGGCTGGCCGACGCCTTCGACTCCTACGGCTGGGCGGAGTCGGTGCACGTCACCAACGACACGTTCGCGTTGTTGCGGGCGGGCGTCGACGAGCCGCTCGGAGTCGCGGTCGTGTGTGGCGCGGGGATCAACTGCTCGGGCCTGCTCCCGGACGGGCGGACCGCGCGGTTCCCGGCGCTCGGCAAGCTGACCGGCGATTGGGGCGGTGGGCAACAACTTGCCGAAGAGGCGATCTGGGCCGCCGCTCGCGCGCACGACGGCCGCGGGCCGGCGACCGCGCTCGTCCAGGCGTTGTCGGCGCACTTCGGCGTCTCGTCGCTGACCGCGCTGTTCGAGGGCTTCCACCTCGGCGACATCCCCTCGTCGCGAAAGCTGGAGGCGACGCCGGTGCTGTTCCAGGTCGCTGCCGCGGGTGACGCGGTGGCGGCTGCGATCGTACGGCGGCAGGCCGAGGAGATCGTGTCGATGGCGACCGTCGCGCTCCGGCGGTTGGACCTTCTCGACGAACCAGTGCCGGTGGTGCTCGGTGGGGGCGTGTTGACTGCCGGTCACCCGTTGCTGGTCGACACCGTCGTACGCCTGCTCTTCGAGGCTGCTCCCAAGGCGGTGCCGCAGGTGGTCGACGTGCCGCCGGTGGTGGGGGCGGCGCTGCTCGGACTCGACCAGATCGGGGCGCCTCTCGAGGCTCAGGCGAAGCTCCGGGCGGCGTTCGCGCTTGAACGGGGTTCTGTAGAGGTGTAATCATGATTACATGAGTACGAAGACTGAGAGTGAGCGGGTGCGGGGCTGGCTGACCGGGCGGCTGCCGGGCGACTGGTTCGAGGGTGAGCCGGAGCTGACCATCGACCGGGACGAGATCCTGATCGTCGGGCGGATTCCGGCGCCTGAGCAGAAGGCCGACGTCAGCGCGGCCGAGCGGTCCGCGGCCGAGGAGGGCCGGATCAAGCAGTACCGCGAGGACACCCGCGAGCGCCGGATCGAGATCGCCCGCGAGCTGGAGCACGCGACCCGGCGCAAGGTCGCCTGGGGTGTGCACTGCGGCGACACCACGACGATCTTCACGTCCCTGTCCGCGCCGGTGATGACCCGGCTGCGCCAGCCCGAGCGCCAGGTCCTCGACACCCTCGTCGACGCCGGCGTGGCCCGCTCGCGCAGTGACGCCCTCGGCTGGTGCGTCAAACTCGTCGCCCAGCACAGCGAAACCTGGCTCGCCGACCTCCGCGAAGCCATGACCAAAGTAGAAGACGTCCGCCGCGCCGGCCCAGACACCACGAAGGACTGACGCCCCACCCCACGACCCGGGCATCCCCCCGCACACCCCCACCCCACCACCCGGCATCCCCCGCAGCCCCCGCCCCGCCCGGCTTTCCCCCCGCACTCCCCCACCCCACCACCTGCATCACCCCGCACTACTTCCCCGCCCCGCCGCGCGCAGCGCGGCGGGGCGTCCTCACACCTGAGGCCCGGGGGCGGGGGCAACTGAGAGCTTCATCACAAGCAGTTACGGCCGTCGCACCTACGGGAGCGGCGGCCGTAACTGTTGCTTCGGCGAATTCTAATGAACGTAGCAGCGCCGACATCTTGCCTACTTCGTGGGTCTATGCTCACATTATGGGTAGTTGAAAGCCCTACCTGTCCCCAGCTGCCCGTTCTGAAGGACTTCCGCTCATGACTTCTGATGTCGGAGTACTCATCAACACAGCGATCGCGATCCTCGCGATCGTGGTCCTCATCGTCCGATTCCGGGTCAACCCGGTGATCTCGCTCGTGGTCGGCTCGCTGTACCTCGGCCTGGTCAGCAAGCTCGGCCTCGACAAGACCGTCGAGACCATCACCAAGGGCTTCGGCGACATCATGGCCGAGGTCGGCCTGCTGATCGCCTTCGGTGTCCTGATGGGCTCGATCCTGCAGGAGCTCGGCGCGATCGAGCGCCTGGTCAAGCACCTGCTCAAGCTCTTCGGCCCGAAACGGCTCCCGTACTCGATGGCGCTGACCATCGCGACCATGCTGCAGTCGATCTACCTCGACGTGCTGCTGGTCATCTCCGCGCCGCTGGCCCGTTCGGCGGCCCGCCGGATCGGCCCGCTCGGCCGCGCCCGGATGGCGACCGCGCTGGCGATCGGCCTGGAGTGCGGCATCGTGCTCATGGTTCCCGGCGTCGGCGCGCTGGCGCTGGCCGCGCTGCTGAAGGTCCCGCTCGGCAAGATGCTGATCTGGGGTCTGGTGCTGATCATCCCGACCGTGCTGATCGCGATCGCGATCATGACCTTCCTGTTCCGCCGCGGCTTCTGGAACGAGGCCGTCGACGAGCAGCAGGAGCTCGTGACCGAGACCGTCGAGGTGAAGGACGCCGTCACGGTCGGCGGCGGCTCCGACGCGGGCGAGTCCGAGGTACGCCGTACCGGGTCGGCCGGTGGTGCTGGTGACGCCGCCGACGTGGACGAGAGCGGGCAACCGCCGCTGTTCGTCCTGTTCGTGCCGATGCTGACCGCGCTGCTGCTGATCGGTTTCGGCGCGATCGCCGAGGCCGCGAACTGGGAGAACAAGATCGTCGCGCTGATCTCGGACCCGGTCGTCGCGCTGCTGGTCGGCCTGATCGGGACCTGCCTGATCGGCCGGTTCGCGATGGGCCAGCCGCGGGTGGAGAAGGCGATCGCCCGCGGGTTCAAGGAGAGCGGCCAGATCCTGATCCTGACCGCGGTCGGCGGCTCGCTCGCCGCCGTGGTCGCGGCCGGCGGACTCGGCGACATCCTGCGCGAGTACTTCAGCGCCAGCACGGTGGCCCCGCTGCTGCTGGTCTGGGTGATGGCCGCCGCCCTGCACGTCGCGGTCGGCTCGGTGACCATCTCCGCGATCACCGCCGCCGGCATCCTCGCCCCGATCGCCCCGGCCCTCGGCCTCGACCCCGTCCTGATCGCGCTGGCGGCCGGCTCCGGCTCGCTGTTCGCGGTCCACGTCACCAGCAACACGTTCTGGCTGCTGCAGTCATTGATGGGCCAGACCACCCGCGGCACGTTGAAGAGCTGCACGATCGGCGTCTCGGTCGCCTCGGTGGTCGCGATCGTGCTGCTGATGCCGCTGAGCCTGCTGTTCTGATCAAACCAACCTCTGGAGAGCTACTGCTATGACCACGAGCGAGTCGCCGGCGCCACTGGCCGGTGTCCGGGTCCTCGAGCTCGGCAACTACATCGCCGCGCCCACCGCGGGCCGCCTGCTGGCGGACTTCGGCGCGGAGGTGATCAAGGTCGAGCGCCCCGGCACCGGTGACGAACTCCGCAACTGGCGGCTCTACGCCGGGTCCACGTCGCTGCTCTACCGCACGATCAACCGCAACAAGCAGTCGATCGAGCTGGACCTGCGCAGCGAGTTCGGCCGCCGTACGGCGATCGACCTGGTCCGGCAGTGCGACGTCGTGCTGGAGAACTTCCGCCCCGGCACGCTCGAGGCCTGGGGCATCGGTCCCGACGTCCTGAGCGCGGCGAATCCGGAGCTGGTGCTGACCCGGATCTCCGCGTTCGGGCAGACCGGACCGATGTCGGACCGGCCCGGTTTCGCGGCGGTCGCCGAGGCGCACGGCGGCTTCCGCGAGCTGGTCGGGCACCCGGACCGGCCGCCGGCCCGAGTCGGGATCTCGATCGGCGACTCGATCGCGGGCCTGTACGCCGGTTACGGCTCGGTGATGGCGTTGTTCCAGCGCGACGTACGCCGTACCGCCGGACTGCCGCCGGCGCCGCTGGCGGAGCGGGTCATCGACGTGGCGCTGAACGAGTCGATGCTGTCGATGATGGAGTCGCTGATCCCCGACTACGAGGCGTACGACGTGCTGCGGGAGCGGATCGGCGGCCGGATGGAGGGGATCGCACCGTCGAACGCGTACCTGTGCCAGGACGGCGACAGCATCATCGTGGCCGGCAACGGCGACCGGATCTTCCAGCGGCTGATGACGCTGATCGGCCGCACGGATCTTGCGGACGACGCCGAGCTGCGCTCGAACGCGGGCCGGTGGGCGCGGCGCGACGAGCTGGACGAGGCGATCGGCGCCTGGACCGCCGGGCGCTCGGCCGCGGCCGCGATCGAGGAGCTGGAGCAGGCCGGAGTCCCGTGCGGGCCGATCTACACCGCACGGGAGATCAGCCGGGACGAGCAGTACGCCGCTCGCGCGATGATCCAGCGCTTCGACGTGTCCAACGGCGCCGAGGTGCTGAAGGACGTCGGCTTCCCTGGCGTCGTGCCGGTCATCGGCGGGCAGTCGCTGCCGATCCGCAGCCTCGGACCGGAGCTGGGTGAGCACACCGAGCAGGTGCTCGGCAAGCTGCTCGGGTTGAGTCCGGCCGAGATCCAGCGCGGGATGCGGGACCTCGAGGAGGCGTCATGACCACCGCCCTGCGGGACGTGACGCTGCGGGACGGGTTGCAGCTCACCGGGAAACCGTTGCCTACGGCCCGTAAGGTCGAGCTGATCAGGTCTTTGCTGGCGCTAGGGGTTCCGGCGCTCGAGATCGGGTCGATGGCCCGGCCGGACCTGGTGCCCCCGATGGCCGACACGCTCGACGTGATCCGCGCGCTGACGCCGGCCGAGCTGGACAAGTGCTGGATCTGGGTCGCGACGCCGCGGCACGTGTCGCGGGCGGCCGAGGCCGGGGCGCGGAACTTCCAGTACTGCCTGTCGGCGTCGGACAAGCACAACCAGGCGAACATCGGGCGCTCCACGGCGGACAGCCTCGCCGCCCTGCCGTCGGCGGTGGAGCTGGCGGGTTCGGGCTCGGTGCAGCTGTGCATCGCGACCGCGTTCACCTGCCCGTTCGAGGGTGAGGTCCCGGTGGAGCGGGTGCTCGACATCGTGCTCGACCATCGGGCCGACGGGACGACCGACGTCGTACTGTGCGACACCCTCGGCCAGGCGATCCCGTCGCAGGTCTACGACCTGGTCAGCCGTACGGCGCAGATCGACGACCGGCCGATCGTGTACCACGGCCACGACACGTGGGGGCTCGGCGTGGCGAACAGCCTGGCCGCGATCGACGCCGGCGCGACCACCGTGGACGGGTCGCTCGGCGGCCTGGGCGGATGCCCGTTCGCACCGGGCGCGGCCGGGAACACCGCCACCGAGGATCTGGTCTTCGCGCTTCGGCCGGACTGGCTGACGCCGGCCAGGTTCGGTGAGCTCGTCGGGCTCGGGCGCGACCTGCTCGCCGATCTCGACGAACCGAACCGGTCCCGGTCCGCCCAGGGGGCCGGCGCCAGCACCACGACCTTTCCCTGGGCGTCATGAACCACCCGCCCCACCCGCCCCCTGCGGCCGGAAGCCGGGCGCTCGCACCGGGACCGATGGGCTTGTACACCCAACAGCCTGTGCCGGCCCGACAGACGGTGCCGATGCTCCCAGCAGCCGGCGGGTGGGGCGGGTGCTCCGGCACCGGAAGAGGGCCGGTGTCCGGAGTGCCCCGCCGTACCGGGCTGGTGGGGCGGGTGTACGTCGTTCAGCGGCGGTTGGCCGTCCCTCGGCCCGGCCTCCTCTCCCGGGCCGGGGGACCCCGTCCGGAGTGTGGTGGTGAGACATGATCGAGGGTTCGCAACCGGGTGTCGCCTACGCTGAGTCCATGGCGTCAGCTGATCCGGTGGGTGGAAGTGGGCAGCCGCTTCTGGTGTTGGGGAAGATCGGGGAGATCCTGGATGCGTTCTCGCTCGACCGGCCCTCGCTGACGCTCGGCGAGATCCGGGACGCGACCGGGTTCCCGACGTCGACCGTGCAGCGGCTGGTCACGAACATGGTGTCGCTCGGGTTCCTCGACCGGCAGGGCGATCAAGTGCGGGTCGGCGTCAAGATGGCGTACTGGGCGGCGCCGGCGGTGAAGGGTGTCGACGTACTCGATCTGGTCGTGCCGGTGCTCAAGCAGCTGCGCGACGCGACCGGCGAGACGGCCGCGTTCTTCCGGGCCGAGCAGGGTCATCGGGTGTGTGTGGCGCTCGCCGAGACGCATCACGCGCTGCGCCGGGAGATGCACGTCGGCAAGATCATGCCGCTGCACGCCGGGTCGGCCAGCCGCGTCCTGCTCGCGTGGGACGACTCGCTGGCGCAGTCCGTCCTGTCGCAACCGCTCGGGCCGATCACCGACAGCACGATCACCAGCGCGGACGAGCTGGCCGCGGTGATCAAGCAGACCCGCGCCGACGGCTACGCGATCACCATCGGCGAACGCGAGCAGGGCGCCTCCGGCCTCTCCGCCCCCGTCTTCAAGGCGAACGGCGAACTGGCCGGCTGCATCACCATCAGCGGCCCCACCATCCGCATGCCCCTCGACCGCTGCCTCGAATGGCTCGACCTCCTGGTCGAATCCGCCGAACACGCCACCCGCCTCCTCGGCGGCCGCTTCCCCACCACCATCTAGCCCCCTCGCGGCCACCCGACCGCCCTCAGCCCGCCACAGCCCGCCACAACTCGACCGGATAACCCCGCGCGTTGTGCCTTCTCCCCTCGCACACCACCAGAGAACCCACAACACCAGCGGATAACCACCATCGGCCCGATCCGCGGATGCCCGCGGAGCTGGGGCATTCACGTCGCCAGCTGCTCTTGCCTACAACCAGCACGCCCCGCGGGAGGCGCGGGGCGTGCGGGTTCTGGGTTGGTGGTTGTCAGCGTTGGTTGCCCTGCCAGTTGCCGTCGGGGGTGGTGCCGTTGGACCATCCGGCTTGGGGAGCGCCGTGGTGTGCGGGGTGTTGTTCCTGGGGCGGCGGGTAGTTGCCCTGGTCGTAGCCGCCCTGCTGGTATCCACCCTGGTCGTAAGCGCCGTTCGACATCGTGCCGTTGGACATCGTGTCGTCGGGTTGCGGCTTGAGCTGGCTGCGGTCGAAGAGGTTGCTCAGCGCCCGGCCCGCCAGCTCGCGGCCGCCGAGCCCGAACGCCAGGCCCATCGCCAGCGCCGCGCCCGCGAGCACGATCAGCAGCGTGTTGCCGGTGAGCTGTACGGCGATCCCGAGCTGGGTCAGCGCGGCGAAGGCGGCGTACACCAGGACCGCGTACTTGCCGACCTTGGCCAGCGTCTCGTTGCCGGTGGCGCCACGGATGATCGCGGCCAGGAAGTTCGCGAACAGCGCCGCCAGGCAGATGATCACGATCGCGGCGAAGATCCGCGGGATGTAGCCGAGCATGTCGCTCATGAACGCCGAGATCTCGGGCACCCCGAGCGCCGAGGCGAACATCGTGAAGCTGATCAGGAACACGAACCAGAACACGACCTTGCCCAGCATCGCCGAAGCGGTCAGCCCCGTGCCGGACCGCTGCAGGACGCCGGACACACCGGCTCGTTCCATCCACTGGTCGAACCCGACCTTGCCGAGCAGCTTCCCGACGAGCTTGCCGAGCACCTTGGCGACGAAGTACCCGATCACCAGGATGACGAGCCCGCCGAGCAGGTTCGGGACGAATCCGAGAAGCTTGCCGAAGGCATCTTCAAAGGGCTGCGTGAAGTCGATCGCTAACGCGGACATCGAAACTTCCTTCCGGACAGGCCCGCATCCGCTGCCGCGCCACACTGCACACGACCCCGGCACGGGCGGATGCAGTGGTGTCTGGTATTCCCCGTTCCCCGCGCCGCGCACCCCAAACGGTTGTCTCAGGCATGTAAAACGCCTGCAACGAAAAGTGTTTGCATAAGGCAATCACCGTCGTACCCCTTTGCCCGTTACCCCCGCGGGGTGAACCGGTCAAGCCGGTTGAGATGCTGGGGTCATGACCGCCGAGATGTCTGCCCAGTCTGCCCCGGACGTGGTGATCCGCCGCGCCACCGCCGACGACGTCGCCGGGATCGTCGCGATGATCGCCGACGACCAGCTCGGCGCGACCCGCGAGTCGGCCGACGACCTCACGCCGTACCTGCGCGCCTTCGAGGCGATCGACGCCGACCCGAACCAGGTCCTCGTCGTCGCCGACCGCGCAGGCGAGCTGATCGGCACCCTCCAGCTCACCATCATCCCCGGCCTGTCCCGCCGCGGCTCCAGCCGCGGCCTCGTCGAAGCCGTCCGCGTCGCCGCCTCCGCCCGCGGCTCAGGCCTCGGTACGACGCTCATGGAGTGGGCCGTCCAGGAGTCCCGCAACCGCGGCTGCACCCTGGTCCAGCTCACCTCCGACAAGACCCGCGCCGACGCCCACCGCTTCTACACCCGCCTGGGTTTCACCAACTCCCACGAGGGCTTCAAACTCAAGCTCAACTGACCTTCTTGGCGGCGGCGGTGTAGGTGTTGCAGGAGGCGGTGGCGGTGGATTTGAAGGCGGGGGACGCCCAGAGCCACTGGTTCTTGCGGGAGCCGTGGTCGCGGACCTTCTTCGGGTTGTACTCGTCGCCGCTGTGCTGGGTCTGCCACTCCCACATCTCGAGTTTCTCGCCGGACAGGCCCATCGACTTCTTGTTGGCGCCGAGGAACAGCGCGCCCAGGCAGGTCGCCTGGAGCTCGGTACGGCGGGACCACTCGAGCTTCTCCGCCTGCGTCTTGGCCCAGCCCTTCCGCGACCAGGCCGCGTTCAGGATGTGGGTCAGCTCCTGGACGTGGTGGCCGTACTCGTGCGCCATAGTGTCCATCATCCAGACCCGGGCGGCGAGCGGGTCCTCCTTGTAGTTCTTCAGGTCGTCCTGCCAGTCGATGGCGATGGCGTGGTCGGCCGGGCAGTAGTACGCCGTCTCCGCCTCGCCGGTGCACGTGGACGCGGGCGCCTGCTTGCTCTGCAGCACGATCTTCGGCGGCACGAACTCGTACCCGGCCTTCGTCACCACCGGCTCCCAGGCCTTGTTGAGGCAGGGCAGGAGCGCCTTGTAGTAGTTCAGGATCGCGGACTGGGTGTTCGGCTTGACCGCCGGCTCCTTGCAGTTGACGGAGGCGACCTTGCCCACCGTGTACAGCTTGTTCTTCCGGAGGCGGTCGAGGTCGGGCACCGGCGTCACCGTGACCGTGACGGTCGGGTCGGCGGGGACGGGCAACGGGGCCTCGGTCTTCTTGACCGAAGGCCGGGCCATCGGGCTGTCGACCGAGTCGTACGAGTTGATGAGCTGGAACCCGGCGACCGTGCCGCCGGTGAGCAGCACCAGGGTCAACGCGGACAGCCCGGCGATCACGGCCTTCGAGTTCTGGCGGGCCGGTGTGGTCGGCAGCGGCTCGTTGGAGTACTGCGCGCCGGTCCCCGAGTACGGCGAGTGCCAGCCGACCCGGCGGGATCTGCCCGCCCGACGAGTCCCAGCCAGCGGTGTGAGCGGGGCACCTGGCAGCGGCGCGGGCGGGGGTGCGCCGAAACCGGGCTCCGTGCCGGGATCCACCGGGAGCGGCCGGGCAGTCTTCCGCAGCGTCGGGTCGATCGGGCCGAGAGTGCGGGCCTTGCCCAGGTTCAGCGACTGCTTTCGCTCCGCCGCACGCGCCCGGTCGCCTTCGGTGAGGATGTCGCCGGCGCCGCCGGGCATGAAGTGCCCCGGCTTCGGCGAGACGGAGCGCGCCGTACCCGGACCGGTCACCGCCGCGACCCGGCCTGGATCGGCCGGCGGGGGGGCGCCGGCCGGGGCCGATGGATCAGTGTCCGGGTGCTCCTCAGGCATCGCTCGTCCCCATCGTTTGTACCCTGTCCGTCAGCCGACCTTGGCGGATGCTGCCACGAAAGTGTTGCAGGTGCCGGGATCGGTGCTCGCAAAGCCCTGGTTCATCCACAGCGCGAGACTCCGGGCGGACCCGTGGTCGCGGGTCTTGTCCTTCGAGTTCTCGTCGCCGCCGTGCCGGATCAGCCAGGTCCACTGGGTCAGCAGTTCACCGCGCAGCGGGAAGCTCGCCTTGGCCGCGCCGAAGAAGGCGGCCGAGAAGCAGTTCGCCTGCAGCGACTGGCGCCGGTCCATCTCCAGCCGCGCCGCCTCGGTCGGCGCGGTGTCGCGGAGGTTCGCGGTGGCGTCGAAGATGCCGGTGAGGTTCTGCAGGTGCGCGCCGTACGCGAAGCCGAGCGACTGGGCCATGTCGGCCCGGACCGCGGCCTTGCGCTGCGAGTAGGTCTCGGTCAGCTCCTGCCACGGCATGGTGACGCTGCCGCCCTGCTCGTCGGAGCAGTACGACGCGACCTCTTTCTGCACGCCGCACGCGGTCTCCTGGCCGTTGTCGAACACGATCAGCCGCGGCGAGCGGAAGGTGAATCCGGCCTGGGTCACCAACGGCTTCCACGCGTTGTCCATGCAGGCGATCAGGGCCTGGTAGTACGAGCGGACGTTCTCCTTCGACGTCGGCCGGTACGCGGGCTCCGCGCACTTCACCGTGGCCAGCGGACCGGTCGAGTAGAACGGGTTCTCGCGCTGCACCTTGGCGTCCGGCGTCGGCTCGGCGGTCGGCGTCGGCACGCCGGACGGGTGGAAGGACGGCGTGACCAGCGGGGTGGAGACGAAGTCGTCGTACGACGAGAGCAGTTTCGCGCCGACCGCGACCCCGCCGCCGACGAGGACGAGGGCGAGGACCACGATCCCGGCGATCAGCGCCTTCGACTGCTTCTTGGGCACGAACGGGATCGGGTCGGGGTGGTAGACGGCCCGGTACGCCGCGGCCGCCGGGTCGTCCGGCGGTGGCAGGCCGAACCGCGTGCCGGACAGTTGCGCCGACCGCCGCGACTCCAGCCGCGACCCGGACAACTGCGGCGGCCCGGCCGGGGTGCCGGCCCCGAGGCGTGGCGTCGGCGCGGTCAGCGGCGCCGACCCGGGCGTGGACCCACCGTTCGTCGACTCGTCCGTGCCCGCGCCTCCGGGCAGGAAATGGCCAGGCTTCGGCGCCGGCTTGTCCGCCATTCTTCCCCGCTTCTCCCCAGTACCGGACGTCGCCGGTCCCACCCACTCAGGTCCCATCGACGCCCAGGGACCCCTCCCGCAACGCCCGAAAGATGCTAAGGCCTAGACCACACCCCCCGATACCGCCTTGCCACTATTGACACCGTTTCGCTACCACGCCCGCCTGACCTGCTCCGGGTCAGTGGCTAAGGTGCCCGCATCGATCTGGGGTTCGAGTGTTCCTGCTGCGGGGAGTGGCACGCGGAGCTGCCCATGGCATTCCACGCCGAGGCGCCGGTCTACTGGACGCCCGAGCTGGCCGGGGCACCGGGGTGTGAGCTCACCTCGGACCAGTGCGTGATCCACGGTGAGCACTTCTTCGTGCGGGGACTGATCGAGCTGCCGGTAGTCGACACCGGAGAGATGTTCGCGTGGGGTGTGTGGGTGTCGCTGAGCGCGCAGAGCTTCGAGCATGTGTCCGAGCGCTGGTACGTCGAGGGGCGCGAGCGCGACGAGCCGTACTTCGGCTGGCTGTCCAGCGCCCTGCCCTACGAGCCGGCCACGGTGAACCTGAAGACGAACGTGCACAGCCGTCCGGTCGGCGCGCGCCCCTTGATCGAGCTGGAGCCGACCGATCACCCCTTGGCCGTCGAGCAGCGCGACGGCATCACCCAGGCGCGGATGCGCCAGATCGCCGAGCAAGCCCTCCACCCCGACGGCTGACGCAAATCTGGTTGCGGGTGGCGGGCCGGGGCTGTTGGCTTGCCGCGTGGTGGAGTTGAGGCGGGACGACTATCCGCGGGCCAACGGGTATGACGTGGAGTGGTTGCTGGATGGGGATATGGGGCCTCATCCGTTGTGGTTGTTGGAGGATTTGGCGCGGGATCTGGAGCTGCGGCCGGGGATGCGGGTGCTGGATCTGGGGTGTGGGAAGGGCGCCACGTCGGTGTTCCTGGCGAAGGAGTACGGCGTTCAGGTGTGGGCGGCCGATCTGTGGGTCGAGCCGACGGACATCGCGGCGTACATCGGGTCGCAGCAGGTCGACGGGATCGTGCCGGTGAAGGCGGAGGCGCACGCGCTGCCGTTCGCGCACGGGTTCTTCGACGCGATCGTCTGCATCGACGCCTACGAGTACTTCGGCACCGCGGACGGCTACCTGGCCTACATCACCCAGTTCCTCAAGCCCGGCGGCCAGTTCGGCGTCGCCACCCCAGCGCTGCGGACCGAGATCCGCGACCTCGGGCACATCCCGGACCACATCAGGAAGCTGGTCGGCTGGGAGGCGCTCGCCTGGCACACCGCCGACTGGTGGCGGTTCCAGTGGGAGATCACCGAGCTCGTCGAGGTCACCGCAGCCCGGCTGCAGGAGTCCGGCTGGCAGGACTGGCTGACCTGGGCGCAGGCGGTCTCCGCCCACCGCGGCGACCGCGACGGATCGCTCGACATGCTCGAGGCCGACCAGGGCGAGTACCTGACCTTCGCGATGCTGGCGGCACGCAAACCCGCAGCCTGACTGTTGCCCACCTACCCCAGTAGGACATGCTGGGGACATGAGCTGGGCTGTGTACGCGATGCGAGGACCAGGAGGCGTACGCCGCCTCGACGACATTCCGGACGGGTACGAGCCCCCGTCGGTCGGCACGTCCGAGGACGTGGTGGCGAAGGTCCGTGAGGTCGTCCCGGGGGTCGACACGAGCAAGCCGTCCTGGCTCACGCTGCGCAGCGACGAGTTCGACGTCGAGATGACGATCGGCAAGGGCGTCGAGGTCCGCGACATCACGTTCTACCTGAACGACGGCCCGCGCTCGATCCCGATCGTGATGGAGATCAGCCGGGTGCTCGGCGTGACGCCGTACGACACCGAGTCCGGCAACTTCCTCACCGAGGAGTCGCGGCCGCCGGTGCCGCCGCCGCTGACCGAGGACGAGATCAAGGCCAACAAGCCGAAGTGGTGGAAGTTCGGCCGTAAGTAACCACCCCCGGTGGTGCCCGGTCCTGAACGCCTGCCCTAGAATCAGGGCGATCGTACAGGACGATTGCCCAGGAGGTGGGACCGATGACGTCTCCAGCGGCTGCCCGCGGGCAGGAAGTGCGGCACCGGCTGCTGACCGCCGCGGCGGAGCTGATCCCGGAGCGCGGCTGGTCCGCGGTGAGCACGCGGATCCTGGCCGACCGCGCCGGCGTCACGCCGAGCGTCGTGCACTACCACTTCCCGTCGGTGCAGGCGGTGCTCACCGAGGCTGCGGTCACCGCGATGCGCCAGGTGCTGGCCGCGACCGACGAGCAGTTCACCGCGGCCGGGTCGCCGGCCGAGGCCATCGACGCGATGCTCGCCTCGATCGAGCAGCACTCCGGCGTCGACCCGCTGTCGCTGCTGTTCGTCGAGGCCTACCTGGCCGCGACCCGCGACGAGCACCTGCGCGAGCAGCTCGCCACTCTCGTCGCGGACTTCCAGCAGCGCGTCGGCGACTGGCTCGCGGTCCAGCAGGTCCCCGATCCGGCCGCGACCGCCGCCGTACTGGCCGCCGCCATCGACGGCATCCTCCTGCATCGCGGCCTCGGCTCGACCGGTGAAGGTACGGCGGGCGTCCTGCGCAGGCTGGTGACATCGTGAAGGCGATCATCTGTGGAGCCGGCATCGCCGGCCTGGCCGCCGCGAACCTGCTGGCCGACCGCGGGTACGACGTCATCGTCGTCGAGCGCACCCCGAGCCCCCGCACCCAGGGCTACATGATCGACCTCTTCGGCCCCGGGTACGACGCGATCGAGGCGATGGGCCTGCTCCCGGCGCTGCGGGAGGCCGGCTACAACGTCACCGAGGCCCTCCTTGTCGACGACCACGGCCGCCGCCGGGCCGGCATGAGCCTGGGCCAGTTCGCCGCGGGCGCACTCGTCAGCGTGATGCGCCCGGATCTCGAGCACGTACTACGCGAGTCCCTGCCGACCAGCGTTGATCTCCGGTACGGCGTCGGTCTCGACAACGTGACGCCGCAGGCCGACGGCGTACGGGTCGGGCTCACGGATGGGACGTCGCTGCCGGCCGACCTGCTAATTGGTGCCGATGGCATCCATTCGACCGTGCGGCGGCTGGTCTTCGGGCCGGAGTCGTCGTACCTGCGCTACCTCGGCTTCCACACCGCGGCCTACACCTTCGAGGCTCCCGACATCCACGCCGCAGTCAACGGGCGGTTCGTGCTGACCGACACGATCGGCAGCCAGTTCGGGTTCTACGGCCTGCGGGACGGCCGGGTGGCGGCGTTCGCGGTGCACCGTACGGCGGATCCGTCTTTGCCGGCCGATCCGCGGACGGCGCTCCGGTCGGCGTACCGGGAGCTCGGCTGGGTCGTGCCCGAGGCGATCGAGCGGTGCCCGGAGCCGGAGGAGATCTACTACGACCAGGTGGCGCAGATCGTGATGCCCTCGTGGAGCAAGGGCCGCGTGGTCCTGCTCGGCGATTCCGCGCACGCCGTCTCCTTGTTGGCCGGCCAAGGCGCGTCGCTCGGGATCGCCGGCGCCTACGTGCTCGCCGACCGGCTCGCCAAGTGCTCGTCTATCGAGACTGCCCTGACCGAGTACGAGGAACTGTGGCGTCCGGAGGCCGAAGCCAGGCAACGCGCCGGTCGCAGGGCCGCGCACTGGTTCCTCCCGGGCTCGCAGTTCGCGTTGATCGGCCGCCGGCTGGCGCTGCATCTTCTGCGGCTCCCGTTGCTGAGCCGTCTGGCCCCGACCGCAGTGGCCGGCAAGCCGACGACGCTGGTGCAGTCGCTCAGCTGACCCGGCGGGTCGAGACCAGGACGCCGATCTTGTTGATCCGGTGCTCGGGGTTGCCGAGTTCGTCGCTCCAGTAGTTGCCGGCCGCGTGATCCTCGGGAGTGGCGCAGGTCGAGAGCGTGATCATCGCCTGGGTCGGTGTGGCGCCTGGCCGGCCGGGGACGGCGGCGTTCTGCTGGGCCTTCTCGGCGGGCTGGCGGAACGAGATCGTCATCGTCCGGTTGATCACGTAGTCGTAGACGACGCCGCCCGCTGTCACCAGGACGTGGTCGCCGTTGTCGAGCTCGGGCACCCGGCCGAACGGGCGTCCGTGCGTGGTCCGGTGCGCGGTGATGATGTAGTTGCCGACGTCGCCCGGCCCTACGCCACCAGCCTCACCACGCGGGCTGGCCGCGACGCCGCGATCCTGGATCACGGTCCCCGGGCGATCGTCCGCCGTACCTGTGTACGGGAACACTCGAAGCCGCCGTACGTTGATCGCCGGGATCGACATGCTGGCGACGGCCGAGTTGGTGGGCGTCGCGGTCGGGCTGGGTTTGCGAGTCGGCGTCGGGGTGGAGGTCGGGGCCGGGGTCGGCGTCGGGCTGGTCGCCGTACTCGGTGTAGCACTGGGCGTGACGGGCGTAGGCGTCACTCGGCTGGACGACTCGCCTGAAGGGCTTGCCACATCAGCACACCCGACCAGTCCAGCCGCCGCCAGCACCGCACCAACCATCCACCGCCCCACGTTTTCGACGGTAGCTCGACCCACCGAAAGCCGCCCGAAAACCGGTCAGTCGTCGAGCACTGCAAGGACAGCCGGCCCCAGCCGCAGGACGCCGGAGGTCAGCGGTGTCGTGCGAATGCCCCCGTGGCCGCGGAGCGCTTTGAACGCGCCGGGAGCCAGGACGGTGTCCATCCACGCACACGGGTTGGCCGGCCGATGGGCCTGGAACTCGACCGCGCCGGAGCCGGAGTCGAGGGTGAAGCGTCGGCCAGGCGTACGGCGGGCGGCGAGGGTGTCCAGCGGATAACCGCGAAGCGCGATGTTGCGACGAAGCAGCAGCGGGTCCGGTACGGCGGGGAGCTCGAGCGTCGCCGCGAGATCGTCCAAGACGGCCGCGTCGAAGAAGGTGATCGCCGCGTTGCGATGCACCGTCTGCCCGAAGTAGCGGTCGCCGACGATGCCCAGGCCGGCGCGGATTTCGACCTCGGACCGCCCCACCGGCTCCGGGTCCGGCCGTGGACCGTCCTGCGGCCGCCCCTCGAACGCGTGCACCGCCGACACCATCAACGCCACGATCTCCACGGAGACGGACATCCGGCTCACCCCCAGGTCAGTGGGTCCAGGAGGCGGAAGAACTCCAGCCGCCGCCGATCAGGATCCGGTACGCCGTACGCGCTCAGGAACGGCGCAGGGTCCGCCGACCACTCGTCCTGCAGCTGGATCGTGGCCAGGGCGAGGTCGGAGTAACGATCGGCGACGCCGAGCCGGCCCAGGTCGATCAGCCCGCTGACTTCCAGCGTGCCGGGGTCGAAGAAGATGTTCGGCAGACACGCGTCGCCGTGACACACGGCACGGTCGGCGACCGACTCGATATAGGGGCTCTCAGCAACTACCCGGTCGAGCAACTCGGACGGATCCAGCGCCCGCCACTCGTCGGTGAGGAAGTCCGGGTTCACCGCTCCCCGCCGTACGACGTCCGCCGCCGTCGCGACCACTGACGCGAGCGGCCGTTCGAACGGGCAGTCGGGGATCGAGTGGAGCTCACGCAACATCTCTCCCAGGCTGCGCATCGCCTTGAAATGCGCGGCTTCCGGCAGCTCCGTCCCCGCGACGCCGGGCACCGCCGTCGTCACCAGACAGGCGCCATCGGGTGACTCGAGCCAGTCCGCGACCGTTGCCCCCGGCAAGCTGGTGCCTGCGAGCCACTCGACCCGGTCCCGCTCGTCCCGCAACTCGGTGACGCCGGAGAGCGCGCAGCACTTGGCGAAGACGTCACCGCGCCGGAAGACCGACATGTCGGACTCCCCGACGGTCACCGGTTCCCAGTCGTCATCCTTCAGCCGGAACACGGGACGAGTCTCGCACGATCAGCTGCCAGGGAAAATCGAATACCTGGCCGTCGGCGCCCTCGCGATCGGTCAGCCGGCCGACGATGATCCGCGCCAGCGCCTCGTTGAAGCCGACCGGCCCGACGGTGGACAGCGACGGGTCCAGATGCTCGCCTTCCGGCGTGTTCCCGACCCCGACCACAGCAAGATCCCCGGGTACGTCGAGCCGCAGCCGGTGCGCCGCCCGGACGGCAGCGATCGCCGCGAAGTCCGTCGTGCAGTAGATCGCGGTCGGGCGGTCCGGCCTGGTGAGCAGCGCCATCGCGGCCCGGTACGCGCCCTCCGGGTGTCGCTCGAAGATCTCGATGTCCTCGGACCGGATCGAGCGGCCCGCGTTCCGCATCGTGTTGACGTAGGCGTCGTACCGGGCGAATCCCGACGTCCGCGAAGTCAAGGCGCCCACGCGGTCGTGGTGCTCGATCAGGTGCTCCACGGCCAGGTGGCAGCGCGGCTCGGCGCCGGACCGGATCACGTCGAAGCCGCGCGGCTCGAGCGTCTCGCTGAAGGCGACGATCTGCACACCCTGGGCCGCGAACGTCTCGAGCTCGGCGATCTGGTCCGGGTCCGGGTTGACGCTGTCGATGAAGATCACGTCCGGAGTCCGGTTCGACAGCACGGTCCGCCAGTCGCCGTCGGCCACGATCAGCGCGGTCTTGCCGAGCGGGCTGACCGCCTGGCTGACGGTCTCCGCGACGGCCTGCGACCACGGGTCCGCGAGCACGCTGAGCGACAGCAGCACGAGATCGGACTTCCCGGTGCGGATCGCGCGGGCCGCGTCGTTGCGCCGGTAGCCGAGCTTGGCCGCCGCCTCGCGGACCCGGGCCGCGGTCGAGTCCTTGATCGTGTGGCTGCGATGCCGGCCGGACAGCACGTACGACACGGTCGCGACCGACACCCCGGCCTCGGCCGCGACCATCCGCAGCGTCGGCCGGTCAGCGGCCACAGGTCGTTGCCCCATCGACATGTGATTGATTCTTGCAGAGTTTCTCAGACGCGACCTAACCCTTGACGGCGCCCGTGATGACGCCCTTGGTGAAGTGGCGTTGGAGGAACGGGTAGACCAGTGCGATCGGCACCAGCGCGACCACGACGACGGCCATCTGCAGCGATTGTGGTTGCGGTAGCGGTTCCACGCCGAGCTGGTCGGCGGACAGCGACTTGCCCTGCAGCACGTACGTCCGCAGGATCACCTGGACCGGCCACTTCGATGTGTCGTTCAGGTACAGCAGCGCGTTGAAGAACGCGTTCCAGAACCCGACCGCGTAGAACAGCCCGACCACCGCGATCACCGCCTTCGACAACGGCATCACGATCCGCCGCAGGATGGTGAAGTCGCTCGCCCCGTCGATCCGCGCACTCTCCAGCAGCTCACCGGGCACGTTCATGAAGAACGTCCGCAGGACGACGAAGTTGAACGCGCCGAGCGCCCCCGGCAGGATCAGCGACCACAGGCTGTCGAGCAGCCCGAGTTGCTTGACCACCAGGAACATCGGGATGATCCCGGGCGCGAACAGCAGGGTGAACAGCACCATCAGCAGCACCGGCCGCCCGAACAGCACCGGCCGCGATGTCGCGTACGCCAGCGCGATCGTGACCGCGAGCGCGATCGCCGTACCGACGACGGTGACGAAGACGCTGACCATGATCGCCCGGCCCATCAACCCGCCGCTGAACAGCGTTTCGTACGCCTTCAGCGTCGGGTGCGACGGCCACAGCACGTACCCGCCGGCGTCGATGATGTCCTGGTCGCTGGCCAGCGACGTCGAGATCACCACCATGATCGGGATCACGATCACCAGCGCGAAGCCGCCGAGGACGACCGCCTTGATCGACTGGTAGAGCGGGGACGGGTTCTCTTTCCAAATCGGTCTCATGAGCGCCTCTGGAAGATTCCGGGCTCACCGAGCCGGTGCGCCAGCGAGTTCGCGCCCCACAGCAGCAGCGCGCCGAGCACACCCTTCGCCAGGCCGGCCGCGGCTCCACTGCTCCAGTCACCGCCGACGACGCCCGCGTAGTAGGTGAAGGTGTCCAGTACTTCGGCCGCGCCCGGACCGACCGAGTCGCGTTGCAGGATGAACTGCTCGAACCCGACGCTCAGGATGTCGCCGATCCGCAGGATCAGCAGCAGCACGATGACGGTCCGCATCGACGGCAGCGTGATGTGCCAGAGCCGCCGCCAGCGCCCGGCGCCGTCCGCCGCCGCGGCCTCGTAGAGCGAGACGTCGACCGCGGTCAGCGCGGCCAGGAAGATGATCATCGCCCAGCCGGCGTCCTTCCAGATCAGCTGCGCGACCACCAGCAGCGGGAAGGTGTCCGGGTTCGTCATGAACGGGATCGGGTCCAGCCCGGCCTGCCGGAGCAGGTTGTTGACGAACCCGGCGCCGCCGAGCGACTGCTGGAACAGCGTGATCACCAGCACCCAGGACAGGAAGTGCGGCAGGTAGGCGATCGTCTGGAACCAGCGCCGGAGCCGGTTGCTGACCAGGGAGTCGACGATCAGCGCCAGCGCGAGCGGGACCGGGAAGAACAGCACCAGCTGCACCCCGGCCAGGATCAGCGTGTTCCGCAACGCGTCCCAGAAGTCCGGGTTGCCGTACAGGTTGACGAAGTTCTGCAGGCCGTTCCACTCGCTGTGCATGATGCCGAGGTACGGCTGGAAGTCCTGGAACGCGACCACGTTGCCGAGCACCGGCAGGTAGAAGAACACCAGCAGGAACAGCACGCCCGGGATCATCAGCAGCACCATCTGCCAGTCCCGCCGCCACCGCACCGCGAACGGCAGGCCGGTCTTGGCCTGCCGCCGGGTGACCGCTTTCTTCAGCATCCGTCAGGACCCCGTGACCGGGACGCTCGACGGCAGCACCGCCTCGAACTCGCCGCGCATCTTGTCGCCGCCGCCGGACTTCCAGCGCTTGAGCGCCTCGTCGTACGCCGAGATCTTCTGCCGGCCGGTGACGATGTCGACGATGGTGTCGCGGAAGCCCGCGGTCAGCTTCGGGCCGACCTTGCTGCTGGTGTCGGAGTAGGTGCCCGCGGTCGGGTTGCGCATCGCGAACTCGAGCAGCTTCTGCTCGGTCGCGTAGATCTTCTTGGTGTCCTCGGGGAACGCCGGGTTGAAGATCACGCTCTCCGGCGCCGTCATGATCTGCAGCGCGCTGACCAGGCCGGGCGCCTGCTGGGTGCCGGCCTTGGTGAGCACCGGGTTCTTCTTGGCGTCCAGCTGGTACTGCTGACCCTCGACGCCGAAGTTCTTCTGCAGGTACTCCTTGGTGCCGAACGGCGCGGACAGGTAGTCGACCAGCGCGAGCAGCTCGCGGATCCGGCCCTCGTCGGTCTTCTTGAACGGCGTGAACCCGACCGTGCCGTAGCCCATGTCGTAGATCGGCTTCGCCTTGCCGTCGTGGCCGAACGGGATCAGCGTGTCGACGAACAGCGTCGGGTCGAGCGCCCGGAAGTCGGCGGTCGCCCGCGGGCCGACGGTGACCTGCGCGGCGATCTGGCCGTTCACGGTCTTCGGGGTGGCGTCGGCCAGGTTCAGGTCGGGGTAGAAGACCTTGGCCGCCCAGAGCTTGGCGGCGTACTCGACCGCGGCCCGGTAGTTGTCGGTCTCGTACAGGTGGGTGAGCGAGCGGTCCTGGTTCACCCGCCATCCGTTCGGGGCGCCGAACCACTCGCCGAACATGTGCAGCATGTTGATGATCGCCGGCTCGAGCGCGTAGTTCGTGCCGTTCGACAACTCCTTGCACTTGGCAAAGAACTCGTCGGCGGTGCTGCTCTGCAGGCCGCCGACCTTCGCCCAGGTCCGCGGGTTGCCCATCATCACCTGGCCGAACGGCGTCGACGGGATCGGCGCGCCCCAGATCTTCCCGTTCACCACCGCGGTCCGCCACGACGCCGGCTTCAGCGCGGCCAGGTTCGGGTACTCCAGCACGGCGTCGCCGGACAGGTACTTGGTCAGGTCCTGGAACTTGGCCTCCAGCATCGGGCCGATGTTCGGGATGCCCTGGTTCGGCGGCAGCCACATCAGGTCCGGCAGCGAGTCGCTGGCCAGCAGGGTGGCGAACTTCTCCGGGTAGCCCGGGTCGGTGCCGATGGTGAGCCGGAGCTCGGCGCCGAGCGCCTGGTTCAGCGACTGCCACATCGGGTTGCTGCCCATCGGCGGCGGCGGGGTCGCGAACGTCTCGGTCAGCGCGCTCACCGCGTTCTTCAGCGGCGGCGCCTTCACACTCGAGATCGCGTCCGGCGGGAACTGCAGGAACCCGGGTTCCAGGCCGGACTCGGCGCCCGCGAGGTCGGGCCGCAGGCCCTCGAACGGCTTGTACGTCGGCAGGGTCAGCTCACTCGATGCCTTCGCCCCACCGTTCGCCGCGCCGCCGTCGCCGCACGCGGCCAGCGTAGGTCCGGCCAGCACGGCGCCGGTCACGGCACCGCCTACCTGCAGAAATCGCCGCCGACTGATCATAGTTGCTCCAAGTCAAGAACAAGTGCTCACTACTGCACACTTAAACGTTAACCCGGACCGTAAACCGCGCCCTGCCCCGGATGCAAGGCGTGAGTCCAAAATCGGCGTGCGCCCACACAAGAAGGCGGCGGCCGCGGGGTACGACTCCCGCGGCCGCCGGCCGGACACCAGGTCTCGCGACCCGTGGAGCTACTTCAGAACAGGTGCAGGATCAGCACCGCACGATCAGGCTGGTGAGCGCGGTGCACGCGCGGCTGGCCTGGTCGTTGGCCGCGTTCGGGTCGGTGGGCGAGCTCGCCGTACGCTGCGCCGTCGCGACCAGGGATCCGAGCGTGAGCAGGCCGGCGTCGGCCGAGAACGTCCGGGTCACGGTCGCCCCGCTCGCGAGCGCCGGTATGTCGCAGTTGACCGTCCGCGTCGTCCCCACGCGGGTGCAGCCTGACGAACCGGCGTACACCAGGCCGGCTGGGTAGGCGCCGACCACCCGGACGTCGGTGGCGTCACTGGGACCGTTGTTCTTCACGGTCACTGTGTAGGTGATCCGGGAGACGAGCAGGCCACGGGCCGACGCGTTCAGCGACACCGCGACGTCGGCGTCGGACGGCGCGGGCGGCAGGATCGTCAGCACCGGGCCGTCGAAGGTCTCGAACGCATAGTTCTCGCCGATGAACTGGTGCTGCAGCGTGACCGGCCCCGCCGGCGCGGTGTCCTTGACCCGCAAAGTGAACACCACCGTCCGGGTCTCGCCGGGAGCCATGTCACCGAAGCCGCCGCGGATACTTCCGCCGAGGATGTCGCAGGCGAACGCGCCCGGGCACGACACCAGGTCGACCAGCCCGGGAAGCGACGTCTCCTTGCCGTACAGGCCGGCCTTCGCTCCGGTCACCGTGAAGGTCCGGTCGTTGTGCAGCGTCTGGGTGACCGTGAAGGTCTCCCCCGGCCGCGCCGACGTCGGACTGAGTTCGATCGCACTCGACGGCGGCGCCGCCGTCGCCAGTTGTGGCACCGCCGCCAGGCCGGTCCCGACCACCGCTGTCACCAGCGCAGCACGCAGCAATTTCAAGGCACGCATCGTAAAGCCCCCCACCCCAGGTCACACTTCCCCCACACCCGCTGAACGCAGGTGAAAAAGAGTATGGACCGGCCGGCCACCCGGCACAACCACTCGGCGCGACGAAAATTTGCGAACGGCAACAGCCCGTGGCCGCCGCCGCCCGGTACCCCCGGTGGACAACCGGTTGCGGCCAGATGGTTGCCCTCTACAACCGGTGGCAGGCTTCTGAACGCAGAACGCCCCGGCCCATGCGGGCCGGGGCGTTCGAGCGGATTCAGCTGATGGTGAGGATCTTGTTCACCGTGTAGACCTGCGTGTGGTCCGCATCG
>NZ_JBSFBL010000067.1:0-35972 GCF_053592935.1 Kribbella sp. NPDC002412 | reverse complement strand
CAGGTGAACCCACGAATCGTGGGTTCACCTGTCCGGTATGTCTGGAGACATCACAGAGCGGAGGGTGTGGGATTCGAACCCACGATGACGGTCACCCGCCATACCGGTTTTCAAGGCCGGATGGCTTGCAGGCTGGAAATGGGCTCTGACCTGGGCAGACTCCGGCGCTGCGGACGTGAGCGGAGGCACGCGGGCACTATGCGGGCACAGAGCGCCGATTCCTGGCCCCGCAAAGCAGCGATCGGCCCGCCTCAGGTAGCTGAGACGAGCCGATCGGATCGGGGGATATCAGGCGCTCAGGGCGGCCTCAACGCGCTTGCGCGCCACCTCCTCTTGCCCATCTAGGAACTTGGCGTAGACCCTCAGCAGCACGTCGACGCTGTGCCCTGCCCAGGCAGCTACTCGGGGCGCTTCCACACCGCCCGCGAGCCAGGTGGACACGGCCGCGTGCCGTAGATCGTACGGCCGCTTGGCGAGCTTCGAAGCCGCCGCGTCCTTCTTGCCGAAGGCCCGTTCCCGCACCTTCTTCCACATGGTTTGGTACGTGACCGCCGGGAGGTCGCCTCCGCGTGTTGCCCAGAACAACCGCCCGTCTGCATCAGTGCCGTACTCCTTCAGGTGCTCATGGAGGATCGCTGTGAGCGCGGGCGGACACGGCACCGGCCTGACCTCGCCAATGGCGCGGTGCTTGAGCTGACGGTGATCCCGGTCGTCCCCGTCGTCCGTCCAGACCGCTCCGGCGTACGGACTCGACTGTTCGAGCAGGATCTCTCCCCACCCCACCGATGGCAGTACCAACTGCGAGCGTCGGAGGTTCACGGCTTCCCCTGGCCGCAAGGCTGAGTAGTACATGACCGCGAAGAACGCGACCATTCTCGGTCCGCTGCCGGGCATCTCCCCGGTTGCGGTGAGAAGCGCACGCGCCTGCGTCGGGTTCACCACGGTCCGGGGATCGACCGCAGCGCTTGCCTGCTTTGGCGCGGTCCACTTGATCGAGCCGATCGGGTTGCGATCGAGCAAGTCCAGCTCGACGGCGTAGTCGAGCGCGTTCGAGAAAACGGCGCGCTTCCGCGCGGTTGTTGTCGCTGCCGCCGGTTTGCCGTCCAGCTTGCTAGCCAATGCGTTGAGCGCGGCCCGCAGAGTCTCGCCGCGTTCTAGCGCGGACACTGGCCTGCAATTCTTCTCGACCCATACGAGCGCGGCTCGTACGTCGTCGGGCATTTCGCCGTTGCGTCGCCTGGTGTTGAATGCCCAACCGTGCAGGGCTTTGCGGACAATTTTCGCGTCGGGCATGCCCTTGTCGGTGCTGAGCATCACGGGCGTGATTGAGACGAGCGAGTCGCTGATACTGCGCCTGGTGGTCGCGGCGGCGCGTGGCCATTTCAGATCCACGTACTTGCAGGCGAATTCGTACCACGGCATCGCCACGGTCCTCGCCTCTGAGACTGGCCGTCCCGTCTCGGTGTCGAACGCTTCCCCGTTGCGCTGAGCGGTAACGAGTGTGGATCGCTCAGTGTCTGCGAGAGCCGATGTCTGGAAGGTCTTCTTGAACGGCTCACCGGCAACTCGCCACCGAACCGTGTAACTGAACCGGTCACGCTTCAAGGCGTTCTTCTGGATCTTCGGCCAGATCCGTACGTCATGTGAGCCTGCCATCAGGCGGCCTCCTCCCGGCTGTCCAGCCAGCGTTCGAGTTCGATCCTGCGAACGCGGATCTCCCCGTTCGGCAACTTGATGCAGCGCGGCCCGGTTCCCTTGGCTCGCCAGTCGTAGAAGGTCGAGCGCGAAACACCAAGGTCGGCACAAACCTCATTCACGGTCAGCCGTTCCCGGCTGCTGATCGCTGTTGTGGGCGTCGCCACGATGCGTCTCCTTCGATGCGTACATGTCGGGTTTCTGCGACACCTGAGACAGGCCTCCGCGCGCCTGTCCCAGGTGCTTGCGCTGGTCAGATGAGGTGCTGGGACTCTGGGACACCTGGGACAGGCCCGGTGTCGGGCGGGAAGTAGCGGCCTCCGTCGCGGCGGCGTAGTTGGCCGTCGTCGGCCATGCGTGCGCAGGTGCGGCGGATGGTGTCGCGGTCTTCCCCGAGCGCGTCAGAGATGGCCTTGGGGGTTGCTCCGGGCGACTGCCGCAGGTAGGCCAAGATCCCGGCGCGGGTGCGGTGCAAGGTGTGGTCGACAGCGGCCCCCGCGAGTAGCTCCCAGGTGCCGGTGTTTGAGTCGAAGCGCATCGCGCGTTCGGCTTCGTCTACGTCCCTGCCGGTGATGTGGAGTACGCCGTCAGCCTCACCACGTGGCCGCTTCAGCGCCATGATCGTGTCGGCCGCCCCGACGATGCCGTTAGTGCCGGACAGCTCGGCGGTGAAGTCGTCGGCGGCCATCTTCCGCAGGTGGTGCACGAGGACGACCGCGATGCCGTAGTTGTCCGCGATGCGCTTCGCGCGGCCCATGGCGGCGTAGTCGGCGTCGTACGGGTTGACGCCGGACGGGCTTGTTCCGCGCATCTTCGCGAACACGTCGATAACAACCATGCGCGCATTCGGCCGGGTGTCGAGCCATCCACAGATGGCGTCTGCGCCACCGGCGGGCAGGGTCGGGAACTCGGTCAACAACGTCAGTCCGGCCGGTGCCGGGTTGCCACCGAGGATCTTGCCCATACGGCTTTGCAGCCGTCGAGGGGTGTCCTCCAGGGCGAGGTACAGCACCTCGCCCGGATCAACGGACACTTCACCAAGGACCGGTGCACCGGCGGCGATGCCGAGCGCGAGATTGAGCGACAGCCACGACTTCCCGGCCTTGGGTGCGCCGGCCAGCAGCGACAACCCTTCTGGGATGAGGCCGGGCACAGCCCAGCGCGGCGGCGCAAACTCCTGTGCCATCAACCGATCGGCCGTCCATGCGTTCGCGAACGGATCGACCTTCGCCGGGCGAGCCGGTTCGGGACCGGACCGTTCCTCGAGCGGCGGCAGCCAGTCGGGGTAGATCACCTCAGCCATCCGGTACGTCTCGTCCGGATCGGGCTCGTACGCGGGTTCCATCACGCAGCCACCTGACGCGGGCGCTTCGCTCCGGCCCTCAGCCCGGATGAGATCGTCTTGTCGGCTTCCCATGCCGTGTACGCACCGGACGCGATCTGTGCCGACGCAGCGTCAGCGAGGACAGCGCGTACGTCCGGCTCGGTGAGGGAGCCACCGGCAACCAACTGCCCGAGAGCAACGGCAGCGGTGTAGAGCACGTGGTTGCGCTGCCCCTCGCAGGCAGCCCGAACACGGGTGGCTTCGGCCCGGATCGCGGCATCCAGGTAGCCCGACCGGCGGCCCGTTTCGAGCTGGACGGGCGCGGCCTGCTGAACCGGCGCGGGGGAGGGCCTGAGCGCCTGTGTGAGCCACTGCGGAAGGGGAGCCGGGGTGATGTCGTAGACGGCGCGGTAGCGGCGTCCTGAGGCCACAGAACCGGCTCCAACGACGTAGCCACCGTGTGCGCGGGTATCGATCAGCCAGCCGAGCCGAGCTTGGGTGTTGCGTAGCTCGATCCCAGCCGGGGCAGCGAAGTAGAGGTGTTCGCCGCCGCGTCCCGTCAGCACGGTGTGGGTGTTCCAGGGATAGCACTCTCCCGCCGCGTCCGCGCGATCGGCGAGCACGTCAGCTCCGCAGGTGAAACCTGGCTTGCGCCACGCCTCCGGTGCCGTCTGGCCGGGCTTGGGCTGGTCCAGGTCGATCACGACCAAGCCGGACGGGCCGCACGCGATGCCGACGCCGTACGGGCCAGCAGACCAGCAACGCTCGATCCGCGCCGTGTCGGTGGTGGCGCGGTGCTCCCAGTCCTCTACCGCCGGGCGCTTGCCGTCCGGGACGAGCGGGAACACGTGCCAGCCGCGCAAAGCGGCAGTGAGGGCGGCGTTCAGCAGGTCGTTCATTGGTGGTTCCTCCTCCGAGATGGGTCAAGCGGCGTGGGCGTAGTCGGCGGCGTCGATGCAGTCGACGCACCGGCCGTCCGAGGTGGGGATGCAGTAGGTCTGTTCGCGGTGGCATTGCCCGCAGGTACGACGAGCGCGCATCGCCTTGTCCAGGGCGTTGAGGACTGCCGGGGTTGCGCGCCGGGAAGGCTTGGCGAGGTCGAGCCGGTAGAGCCATGCCCAGCGCTTGCCCTTGCGCCACGCCAGCAGCGCGTAGGGCTCCTGTCCTCCCGGGCACATGTGCATGGCGCGGAGCTGGCGGCGAGTGGCCAGACCGGCGGGTGCCCAGCCGAACCTGAATACCGGCGTCCCGTAGTACTCCCACCCAAGTGCGTACTTGCCGTTCCACAGCTCGACGTAGACCGAGCGGGCCGGGTGGAGGCTGACTCCGAGCGCGGCGGCCACTATCGGTTGCCCTTGCTGGTCGAGTTCTGCCCGGCTCCCCGGACGGCGCGGATGTGGTTGACGATGTGGCGTCCGAGCCGGACCCGCAGGCCGCTGCCCTGGCACTTGCCGCAGTGGCGGTACGCGCGGCCGAACGGGGACTTGAACTTGCCCGCGCCCTTGCAGCGGCGGCACTTGCCGAACGGCCAGATCAGGCAGCTCAGCAGGTACAGGCCGACAGCGACGGTCACGATCAGTAGGACCGTGGCGACCTGGCCGGCGGTGTGGACGGCGGCGGTGAGAGTAGCGGCAGGGTCGCTACTGTGGGTAGCGGTGTTGAAGGTAGAGGTAGCGGCGCGGGACAGCATGGGAAGCCTCCTGAGGCCGGATTTTGGGCGTGATGAGCCAGAGCCGCGACCCGCTACCTGCGGAAATACGGCCTGGTCAGCTATGAGATTTGGGGTAGCGGTGTGGGGTAGCGGTGCCGCTACCGGTAGCCGTTGGTGCGCTACCTTCGACGGCCGACCACCCCACCCGCTTTGGTCACGGTGAGTTACGTGTTGCGGCGGTCCATCGCGGCGCGGATGTCGTCGGCGCGGCAGCCCTTGCGGTTGACGCCGTCTCGCTTCACGTCGCGCGAGGGGACCTTGAGTGCGCGGGCCTGAGCCGAGATCGCGTCGGGCGTGGTGCCGTCGTACTGCTCGGGCATCTGCTCGGCGAGCCGTCCGGCGATCGCCTCCCAGTGCGCGGCGGTGTCGGCACCGAGCACGGTGAGGATGTCGGCCAGCACATCGCGGCTCTCGCGGGCCAGCTCCTCCCCGGCCGCGTCGCCGGACAGGGTGCCGAGCCGTTCGCGGTGCTTGCGGGCGGCGTCGAGGACCTTGTCCGCGTCCTTGCCGTCGGCCAGGAACCCGCGCACGGTCGGGGTGTGGTCGCTCGCCCCGTACAGGTAGCCGACGCCCCGGAACTTGTCCCCGACCGGCAGCGAGGACGCGTCGTAGCCTTCGGCGTAGGCGTCGCCACCGAGCACGGCCATCGACACGTCACGGTTGCCGCACTTGAGCGCGAACCGGATGGTGTGGTTGTCGCGGTAGCGGTTGAACAGCCGCTGCACGTCACCCGCGCCGACACCGGACGGCTTCTGCGAGCTGGACACCAAGATCACGCCAGCGCTCGGGCCGATCGCGAGGATCTTGGAGAGCTTGTCCGCGACCTGCTTGTTCACCTCCTGGCTGGCGGTCTCGAAGTACACCTGGAACTCCTCCATCACCAGCACCATCACCCGCAGCTCCGGGTAGCGGCGGTCACGGGAGAGCTGCGGGGTGAGCTTGCCGTCCGGGCACTCGTCCACCGGCAGGGACGTGAGCTTGGCGTTGACCTTGTCGATGTGGTCGAGCACCTCGTCCAGGACGGCGAGCAGGTGCCCGATCGGGTCGTCGTCGAGCGGGTTGGGCAGCTCGCCGAACACCATCCGGTGCGCGACCTTGCGGAACCCCAGCCAGTCCGGCGACTTCTTGCCGTCGACAACGATCAGCTTCACCCACGGGTCGAGCGCGGCGTGCAGCGCGACTAGGCGCGCGGTGAACGTCTTGCCCTTCCTGGGCTGCGCGCCGACGAGAACCGAGAACCACATCAGCGACAGCTCGACCAGCCGGTCGCGCTCGTCCTTGCCGAGCCGCATCGGCTCCCAGATCGACCGCTGCTTACCGTCCAGCATGTCCGTGCGACCGGCCGGGATCGCGAGGGGATCCTTGTCGGCGACGAACAGCACGTGACGGCGGCTGGACGTGTCGTCCTCGGTCAGGAACACCTGCCGCATGTGCACGTCCAGGCCGGAGGCGATCTTCTCCCGCGACTTCAGCACGTCGGACCACGACTTGCCCCACGGCAGATCGATCACGACCTGAGTACCGGTATCGGAGGCGTCGCGGGACATGATCGACCCGAACGTCACTTGCTGGTCCGCCTTGTCCGGATTACCCAAACCCGCAGCGTAGTAGGCACGTAGAACCACGTCCGAGGTGAGTTTGCGGTACCTGGGCGCGACGACTGCGGTACCGATCAGGGTCTGACCGGCCGGGCGTCCGTAGTGCGCCAGAGCACCGGCCGCGATTGCACCAGCCGCGACCAGAGCCGCACCCGGAGCCGACGTGTACGCGATCGGCGCACCGATCAGCAGACCCAGGTTCTGCACGGCCAGCACACCGCCGCGCCACATCCGCGTGGCCTTGAGCTGGCGGTGGATCTTCTCCCACTCCCTCAGCTCGCCAGCGTCAGCCGCCTTCTGCTCAAGGGCAAACGAGTTCGGCACCCACCACCAGTTCACCTGGTTCCGCACCAGCCGCGTGAAACCGCGACCAGCGAACCAGCCGAACTTGACGCCGTACCAAGGCGTGCGGACCGCGTGGAACGCAGCCACGTGACCACTGCGGACCAGCGCCCGCCGGACCGTGCCGCGCAGGTTCCCCGGCCGCAGATGTACGGGGATGATGGGATTCCGCGCACCCTCCTGCACAGGCAGCATGAGTCCCGGGGTGTCCACCGGGACCAGCACATTCCCGGTCGCCGGGTCGTCGTCGGCGTCGCCGTCCAGGGCGATTTCGTAGGCGGTGTCCATCCTCTCGACCTCGCGCGCCGACAGCGGCACCACCGCGCCGGCGGTTTCGTCGGCCGGGCGCGGGTCGTCATCGCGGCGGGTGCGGTGGGCGTCCAGGTCGATCGGCTCGGGCAGGTTCTCAGCGTGGTTCTCGGTCATGTCAGCGGCTCCCGTTCTCGCGGGTGTGGATCAGGTGGGCCAGCGCGGCGCCCATGCCGAGTACGGCGACGGGCAGGCAGGCAACGGCGGTGGTGATGGGCCACGGAGCGGCCGTGACGCCTTGGGCGTCCAGGAGGTGGTAGGCGACCTGCCCCAGCGCGCCGAGCGCCAGCGACGCGAGGGCGGACGCCTTGGCGAAGCGGCGTGCGCGGGCGGGGACGCGGCCGGACAGCCACACCCGCAGCGCGAACGCGGCGTAGGTCTCGACCCCGATCGGCAGCGTGATCGCAGAGTTGATGGTGAAGTCGTCCGCGATGCCCGGCAGCCGGGTGCACGACACCGAATCCGGTCAGCTCACCTAGTCCGACCCAGCCGGACCAGACAGCGACGAACGCGGGCAGCGCCAGCAGCAGCACCGGCCACGACCGCACCGGCCGCGCGTCCTCTTCGGTCTCGGCGGCGGTCTCCGCAGCGCCGTCGTCGGCGGGGGAGATGCTCTGCCGGTACCGCAGCCGCGGGAGCCACTTCCGCCAGCCCGAGCGCTCCGCCGAAACCGGGTCTCCCGGCGGTGTGACCTGCGCAAATGTCTCCACAACGTCCCCAGCGGCCGCCTCGGGTGTCTCGGTCACGGGCTCGGTCTCGTCGGTGTCGGGAACCGAGTGCAGGTGCGTCTCCGGGCGGGTCTCGGTCCGCTCCTCGATCAGGGCGGCGTGGACGGCCTTGGCCTTGTCCTTGCCCACCCGCAGGTGCTTCATCAAGCGGTTCTGCGACGGAACCTCGCCCAGCTCGACCACGAGACGGCGTGCGGCCGGGATCAGGTCTTCCACCGGGACCGGATACGACGTACGAAGCGGCGTGCTCATGCGACGACCTCCGCACCAGCGGCGGGGACGGCCAACTCACGGGCGATCTCCGACACCCGGCGCTCAGCCCGGCGGATCCGGCGACGGTCCAGGACCGACGCGTTCGGACCGGCGTTGACGAACGCGATTTCGGCGTCCAGCAAGTCCCGTTCGGCCGCGATCAGCGGCCACTCCTGCTCAATTGCCGCCAGATCGGCGGCAGACGGTTCGTCGTCTCGGAGGACCGAAAGGTGGATGATGGTCATGGGTTGTGCTCCTTCTCAACGGACTAGTGCGACCCAGACGCCTCGGCGGTTGCACCCGCCGGGGCGTCGCTACATTCGGAACTGACCTGTCTTACCTGTGCCAACAAATCTGTACCAACAGGTGGCACTGGGTAACCGTCACATGACCACCCCCCGCAAGTCAAGGCTGTTGGGTAGAGTTGTTGGTACAGATCTGTTGGTACTGATCAGAGGAGCAGTCAGTTGACGACCGATGGACCAGCTCGAACCGCAGCCGGGGTGCATCTGCATGAGGCGATGGCGGGTGACCTGAGGAGAGCTATCGAGACTGGCGAGCTCCCGCCCGGCGCAGCTCTGCCGAGCGAGGCCGAACTCATGCAGCGCTACAACGTCTCCAGGAACACGGTGCGCGGCGCTCTACGGACACTGGAGAACGCCGGGCTCGTCACGAGCGTCAAGGGACGCGGGCGGCACGTCAGCCGCCGCGAGCCCGTGTGGATCTACGCATCACGCTCGGAGAGCCGAGCACGCAGGAAGCCAACGGGCGTGGACTCCTGGGTAGACGACGTAGAGGCACAAGGCCGCCGGGCCAGGACGGATATCAGGGTCGCGGTAGTACAACCGCCGGCCGACGTTGCCGAGCGACTGCAGCTCGCACCTGGTGGGCTGGCCGCCGTCCGGCAGCGCGTGCGTCTCGTTGATGACCAGCCTTGGAACATCAACGATTCGTACTACCCGATGGAGCTTGCCCAGGAGGTTCCGGCAATCCTCGATCCGACCGACGTTGTCACAGGTCTGACTGTGCACCTCGCTGACCGTGGTCATGTCCAGGTCTCCTACCTAGACGAAATTACAAGCCGGATGCCCACACCAGACGAGGCGAAAATGCTCGAAATCGGCCCCGGCGTTCCGGTAACGATCCAAACTCGCACTGGCAGCGCAAAAGACGGCACCCCGATTCGATGCACCGTAAGCGTGCTTCCTGGTGATCGACACCGTCTTCTCTACGAGGTTCCAGCGTGACAAGCATTAGGCGGGCTGCGCCTTCTGATCTTGATGCGTTTCTGGATGTGCTAGCCGCCGCGACTGCCCGGCTGCACGCACGCGGCATCAATCAATGGCCACCCCGGTTCGCCCCGAGCAAAGTCCTTCCCGACATTGAGGCTGGCCGGGCCTACATCGTCTGTGACGGGCATGAGGCCGTCGGCACAACGATCCTCAGTACGAACGGAGACACAGACTTCTGGACCCCAAGTGAATTGGCAGATCCTGCCTGTTACGTAAGCAAGATAGCGACCGCCAACGGATACGGCGGCCTTGGGTCAGCGCTCCTAGATTGGTGCGGTCGTGAGACCGCACAGCTCGGCGGCAAACTGCTGAGGCTGGACGCGTGGCGCACGAATTCCGATTTGCACAAGTACTACCTTTCGCAGGGATTTCAGCACGTACGAACGGTCGTGCTGGCTCACCGAAACTCTGGCGCACTATTTGAGCGGCCAGCTCGCGACGTCACTACGGAAGCCATGCTCAAGTTCGGGCTCACGAGCCCCTCCGGTCACTTCGAAGGCTGAATACACGCGGCACCATGACGCGCGGCGGGCGGACACCCCGCTAGAGCCGAGACTCGCCCCTGCTCGGAGCTTCCTCCGCCACCTTGAGCAACATCGTCATCGGCTCGGCAATGGCGTCATAG
Source organism: Kribbella sp. NPDC002412 (assembly GCF_053592935.1). NCBI lineage: Bacteria > Bacillati > Actinomycetota > Actinomycetes > Propionibacteriales > Kribbellaceae > Kribbella > Kribbella sp. NPDC002412. The sequence continues at coordinate 26,096 of NZ_JBSFBL010000067.1, read as the reverse complement.
CCGACGCTCACAACCTCTGCTCCCGATGCGTTCACAGCCTCAGTCAGCAGATCAATCCAGAGCATTCCATCTTTGCCAGGATTGTTCTCCAAGTACTGAGCAACAAATTCCTTGGTCCTGACGAAGCGGTAAGGCATCGCGACCTCCTCAGCGCATCATCGTCGAAAACTTGCGGGCGGATGTAGTCACCGTGGCCAGTACTTCGGCGGTGTCTTCTTCGGATCGGTGATCTCATACCTGCTGCGCGGATCGATTGCCGTAATACGTACAAGCCGTTGGCTGGATTCGTTTGCCAGCTCGGCGATCAAGGGCGGCATCGCAGCGAAAATTGCCCCCAGGGCGAGCCCTAGCCCGTGCAGTCCAAGGCCTGGCTTCTGCCTGTACCGGACGTGATGGATTCCGCTGCGCTTAATGGCCTCCGTCTCGAAGATGTCATCTAGTTGGTTGGCATCATTCGTCACGAACACGTCATAGCCCGCACGCGCCGCATCCCGGAGCACCGGAATGTCCTTCTTGTTCAGCCAACCTAACTCGTGAACGGTCGTGACACTGTGCCCCTTCAGTACGCGCCGGAGCGGCTCAACTGCCTGCACAGGAACGTCCTCGTCCAACAGGATCCGCATCAGGCTGCAGAATCAGCTCGCCGGCCATAGCGGTCGACGTAGTCGGCTAGATCGGTCGCATCCTGGGCCGCTAGTGCGCCTACCTGGGGGTAGTACTCTGCTATCTCGTCGTACGCAACGCCGTCACGTACGAGGCCAGCCACGAGGTCGAACGGCACCCTCGTGCCCAACACCACCGGGTGGCCGCCACGGACCTCCGGATCGACCGCAATGTAGTTGCGCGGCCTGATTAGGTCAGGGACGGTCAGCCGTTCATCGACGTCAAACGACCGGAGCACGTCACTCATCACGACGGTCACATGATGGCCAGGGTGCTCAACAAGGTCGATCGGCGAGGCGTCGCCCTCCGGAACCAGGACCACGCTGCGCCCCTCCGCGACGAGGCGATAGTTGGACAGGTGCTCGACCCGGCCGATGTCTTGCAGTGTGTCCAGCGCCCGACGGATTCTCTGTAGAGATATGCGCTCGCTACGAAGGTAGACAAAGGTGCGCAATGCAACGACGTCACGGAATGAGTACAGCACCGGCCGGGCGGATACCTCGGGGACGAGAATTGGATCGCGGGACACTGATCCACGGCGCCAGTAGGCGAGCTGGCGCAGCGATGCTCCAGACAGGGCTGCCGCTAAACGTGGTCGGTAAGCCATCGGAGTTGCCGCCCCCTCATCTCGCGTTCGATCCGTACAGCATGCTAGCGCCGCAGGTCATGGGAACAGAGCATTCAGCGACAGGGAACTCTCGGGTCCCACCAGGACACACTCGAACGGCAACGGTTCGGTGCGCCCCCCGCTGTGCTGAGGCTCAGTCGATCGCGGCCGACGCCTCCGGCTGGTGTTGTCCCACCTGTCCCACTGTCCCAGAACCAGCGCTGACCTGCAGAAATGTCTGGGACAGCAGGAGACATTCGGTGTCCCACCTGTCCCACTCGCCCGAACGCCCTCATGTTTCAGCTCTCCTCCGGAACAGGAGCGCTGAAACACGAGGGGCAGGCAAACCCGGCCGGGGAGTCTCGACGTGGGTCCAGCCGGGCCAGGAGGGCGCGACACCGCCTCCATTCCTCGCGGGCACAATACGGGCACGAACAGCCGTAGATGGTCGATGCCAGCCGGACACGGCGCGGCACGGCCGGACAGGTTCCCGATCCGATCCCGTCAGCGTTTCCGCAGGTCAGCAGCCCGATTTCGCGTCGGGATGAGCGGAGGGTGTGGGATTCGAACCCACGATGACGGTCACCCGCCATACCGGTTTTCAAGACCAGCGCACTCGGCCGCTATGCGAACCCTCCAGGCGACGTGGTCGCCGATCGTCGAGGATAGCGCGGGGGTCGGGGGCGGGGCTAACGGGCGTGCGGGGGCGGGGAGTGGACTGTAGGGTCTGCGGAGAGGCGGACGGGCCGCCTGGTTGTGCGGACGGAGGTGAGGGCAATGTCTCGGCTGTTCGAGGACATGGCACGCACCGTCCGGTCGGCTCGCTGATCAGCGACTGACCGGATCACCCGCCGGCGCCGGAGGGCGCCGGTTGTCAGGTTGTTCCGTCATGCCCTCAGGAGATCTGGATGCGATCCCTCCGTACCGCTCTGCTGCCCTCCGAGCTCGGCCCCGACTTCGGCAAGATCTGGCCGGCCGCGATCATCTCGAACCTCGGCGACGGCGCGATGCTCGCCGCCGGGCCGCTGCTCGTCGCCTCGATCACCCGTGAGCCCGCCGCGGTCGGCGCGGCCGCGTTCGTCCAGCAGCTGCCGTGGCTGCTGTTCGCATTGTTCAGCGGGGCGCTCGTCGACCGGCTCGACCGCCGGCTGATGATTGTTGCCGCCGACATCTTTCGCTCGCTCGTCCTCGCCGGCCTCGGCGCCGCCGTACTGCTGGACACCTCGCCGCTGTGGGCGATCTACGTCGCGCTGTTCCTGCTCGGTACGGCGGAGACGCTGGCCGACAACGCATCGGGTGCGCTGCTGGTGAGCGCCGTACCCAAAGAGCACCTGGGCAAGGCGAATGCCCGGTTGTTCGCCACCGGCACGCTGTTGCAGCAGCTCGGCGGGCCGCCGCTTGGCGCGTTGCTGTTCGCTGTCGGTGCCGGCGTACCGTTGGTGTTCGACGCCGTCACCTTCGCCGCCGCGGCTGCCCTCATCGCACGAGTCGCCGTACGTCCGCCGCTTCCAGACAGGTCTGGTACGGCGCTCTGGAGCGAAGTGCGCGACGGGGTCCGCTGGCTCTGGGCGCACGCGGGTGTGCGGACGCTCGCGTGCTCGATCCTGGTCATGAACATCACGTTCTGTGCGGCCTTCGCGACCTGGGTGCTGTTCGCGAGGGAGCGGCTCGGCCTGAGCGAGACGCAGTTCGGGCTGCTCGTGTCGGTCGGTGCGATCGGTGGGCTGCTGGGCATGCCGGTGTACCACCTGCTGGAGCCGCGTGTCGGCTCGCTGACCCTGCTGCGCGCCGGTCTGGTCATCGAGACGACAGTGCACCTCATCCTCGCGCTGACGCGGAGTCCGTGGGTCGCCGGCGCGACGATGGCGGTGTTCGGCGTGCATGCGGTGGTGTGGGGCATCGTGTCGACCACAGCGCGCCAGCTTGCGACACCGGAGCCGCTGATGGGGCGGGTGAACAGCGTCTACATGCTGGCGTCTGTCGGTGGCGCGGCGATCGGCTCGGCGCTGGGCGGCGTACTGGCGCAGAACTTCGGCCTGGCCGCGCCGTTCGCCATTGCGTTCGTGGCGATGGTGCTGATGACAGTGGTCGCGTGGCGGCCGCTCAGACACGTGTCGGTACGGCGGGAGCCGGCCAGCGACCCAGTGGCCGACTGAAAAGGGCTGGAGGCTCTCGGCCGGGACTTGCTACTGTCTTTGGCCGAGAGCCCCAACTGTAGTCAGGGGAACACCCCTGGTGGAGTGGTCTCGTAGCTGCGCTGCGAGTGGGCCGAGTCGATGCGATCGGAGCACTCTGTCATGCCTACAGCCACGTCCCTCGGCCTTCCGAACGTCCGCGGCCGCCTACCGCTGCTCGTCGGTCTGGCGATCGACTCCTTCGGCGGCGGCTGCGCCGGACCGCTGCTGCTGCTCTACTTCGTGCGGGTCGCGGAGATCCCACTGGGTACGGCGGGCACGCTGCTGACCGTGGCGACGCTCTTCTCGATTGCCGCGCCGGCCGCAGTGGGGGTGGTGGTCGACCGCCTCGGGCCGCGCAATCTGGTGGTCGGGTCGCAGTTCGCACAGGGGCTGGCGTTCACCGGGTTCTTCTTCGGGCGGTCGCTGTGGCTGCTGTTCCTGTGCGCACTGGTGACCACGTTCGGCCAGCGGGTGTTCTGGTCGTCGATCTTCAGCCTGCTGTCGGACGTCGCCGACGAGGGTGACCGCGACAGGTGGTTCGGTCTGGGCGGCATGATGCAGGCTGGCGGCTTCGGACTCGGTGCACTGGCTGCTGGTGCTCTGCTCGCCGCGGGTGGCGAGACACCGTTCCTCATTGCGATGGCTCTGAACGCGGTGACCTTCTTCCTGGCCGGCCTGCTCCTGCTGCGGCTGCACCCGTCGCACCACACGCGCCAGGTGCAGGACACCGGGCCGGCTCCGCTGCTGCGCAAGGACAAGCCGTTCCTGGTGCTGATCGGCGCCAACACCGTCCTGGCGCTCTGCACGATGCTGATGGGCGTTGCGCTGCCGGTGTACGTGGCTGAAGCGCTGCCCGCACCGAAGTGGCTGGTCGGCGTGTTGCTGGCGGCGGTGTCCGTCGTACTGGCGACTGGACAGACGCTGGTAGTGCGGCACACCGAGAACCGCCGACGTACGAACGTGTTGATCGTCGCCGGTGTGACCTGGGCCGTGTGGGGCGTGCTGATGGCGTCGCTGTTGCACATCCCGACCGCGCTCGTGGTGCCCGGTCTGATCCTGGCCACGGCGGTCTTCGCGTTTGCCGACGTACTGCATGCGGCGACCTCGAACGCGCTGGCCGCGGCGGTGGCGCCGGTCGTCGGGCATGGGAAGTACTTGTCCTACTGGCAGTACTCGTTCACCTTCGCGGCCGTGCTGGCGCCGGCCTTCTTCGCGCAGCTCTTCGAGGTCCGCCACGAGTTCCCGTGGCTGGCCCTCTCGGCGCTGGCGTTGCTGGCCGCCGCCACGATCCTGATCCTCGATCGCGTCCTGCCGCACTCGACCACGCAGCGCCGCTGAACCCAGGCGGTTGACGGCTCAGGATGTCATGTCGCAGAACATCGCTGACAGTTCTGGTGGTCTTGGTGGTGACACTTCGGTCATCCGCTCGGCCCGTCGACCGTTGTCTATGAGCGTCCAGAGCTCTTGTTAGCAAGCGCGCTCAGCCGCGATAGTCAGCGGATCTCGCTCCAGCGGGCTCCGGTCCAAGGTGGCAGGTCGAGCGAGCGGGATGCCCAGCTGAGGCAGATCACGGCGATACGTTGAAAGACCTTGCGGAGCCACTGCGGAGCCTGCGTCTCGTGAGCGGCCCGGCGAGCGCACTGACCGGCGATGTGGCCGCCCAAGGCCCTCCTTCAGGTAGTACGTCGAACGGATCCGGGCCGCCTTCGAGTGGCAACGTAGCGAGTGCCGAAGCGAGGTCCTGCTGCGGATTCCCACGAACGGCCTGGGCCCAGTCCACCAGCACCACGCGTCGACCCACGAAACACAAATTGTCGCTCCGGACGTCGTTGTGCACCAGCGCATCACCCCCGACTGGGACGTTGCCCTCCGCTTCCACCAGTCCATCCAGCGCAGCGCTGAACCAGGCCTCGCTGCACAGGCCGAGCGCCAGGAAGTCATCCGCCTCGCGCTCGATCAACGGCCATTGCGGCCGGAATCCGTCCCGGGCTGACGGAAGGGATGCCGGCGGGGGCAGCTCACCGACCCGCCGCAGTGCCGCGAACAGGAGATCGAACTGACCGGGCTTCCACGTCACCGGGTCATGGTCGGCCGGCCAATGCGCAGCACGCAGATCCTCCATCACAAGGACCGGGCGGTCTCCGTCGTCGAGCCAGGCCAGCTCTCGAGCGACCAGGTCGCTATCGACACTGGAGACGATCTCATGCTCTGTACGGAGCCCTTTCGCTCCCGCGTCATCGACCGCAGCCTTCACGAAGGCGCTCGAGCCGTCAGCAAAGCCAACGACGAAGGACGCGGCCGACAGTCCGGTGTGCGGCCGATGCCAGTCAATCGGCTCGTTGCCTAGTGCCGACGCAATCAGCGTGTGCAGCTCCTGCGTCGGGGGCCCGTCCTTTGTCAGAGCCATACTGTGCTTCTCCAAGCCGGTTGGATCTTGACTGCTCCGAGCGCCAGCGCCGGTCGCATCTTATCGTCGGCGACGACACGATCACCGTCGCCGACACCGACGGAGTGGTCCTCATCGAACACACCAGACCCGCGCCCGGCGCAACGGCAGACCCAGTGGACCCGCGCCTACCAGGCCGAAACGTCACCGAAGTCCTGACACATCCATAGTCACCGATGTCCTGATGCAGAACCGTCACCGATGTCCTGAGACATCACAGTTGACGGGTCAGGATTCGTTGCATTCGATCGAACATCTGTTCTAATGTTTTCCTCGTTCGCGGTTCTCCACCCCGGATCGTCCCGGCGACCGAACCTCCCACCGCTGATGTGGACCGGCCGCCCGAGACGCCGCCGCCCGGGTGCGTGAGGGCCCGGGCAGTGGAGATCCGCACGCCGAAACGGGTACAGCTGACGAGGACGAGGTGATGCTCAGCGAAGGGACAGCGCGCAATGCTGCTCGAACACCGCGGCCGACGACCGGTCGTGCCCGAATCCGCTTACGTCGCACCATCGGCAGTGCTTTGCGGCGCCGTCGTACTGGCTGAAGGCAGCCGCGTCCTGCACGGTGCTGTGCTGACGGCGGAGAACGGCGAGGTCCGTCTCGGTGCGAACAGTGTGGTGATGGAGAACGCCCTGGTGCGCGGCCGGGCCGACCATCCCGCCCTGCTCGGCGACGCGGTCCTGGTAGGTCCCCATGCACACGTGAACGGCGCCACGGTCGAGGACGAGGTCTTCATCGCCACGGGCGCCGCGTTGTTCCCCGGTTCGGTCGCCGGCGCAGGCGCGGAACTCCGGATCAACAGCGTGCTGCACGTGAACTCGCGCCTGGAACCCGGCACGGTCCTCCCGATCGGATGGATCGCGGCCGGCAACCCGGCCACGCTCTTCTCCCCCGACCGGCATGAAGAGCTCTGGCAGGTGCAGCGCGAGTTGGACTTCCCCGGGACGGTGTACGGCGTCCCCCGCGGCACACCCATGCGCGAGATCATGGCCCGCCAATCAGCATTCTTCGGCGCCCACCTGGATGACCGTCAGCTACCCGACCCCGAGTAGCAGGGTGGTCGGAAGGCCAGCCGCCTTGAGGTCAGCAGGATCAATGGCCCACCGCCGACCGCAGGCACCCGGGTTGTCGGGCTGGGTCATTGGCTGGTCAGGCTGTGCAGCTCGAAGCGGCGGACTTGGGATGGGGTTCGGCCTGCGCAGGTGAGGCGGGCGTCGACGGTGTCGAGGTGCACTGAGAGTTCCACTCGGAGCTGCGCGGTGCCGTCGGTGAGGTCGACTTGCCAGTGGTCGGGGTGGAGTTGGCGGACGGCTCGCGGGAGGAGTGCGTCTACGGCGAGGGAGTGGCCGGCGGCGCGGGCGTAGTGCTGGGCGGCTTGGACGGGAGGGATGAACGCACCTGATCCGCGGAGGAGGTCAGGCACGACGAGACCCTCGTCGTGGTGCTTGGCGAGCTCGACGGCGCGGGGTGCTGAGACGTGACCGTAGAACAGGCTGTGCGGGAGGACGACGACGTTGGCGGCGAACCGGTCGCCGCCGATGTGGCTGCATTCCCAGGTGCGTTCGGGATAAGTAGCCGCCAGCGCGGCCGCCACCGGTCGCCCGCGTACGGAGCAGCACGCGTCGTGCCGTCCGTGCGTGCACACCAGGTACGCCGGCTCGTCGCTGGGCTCACCTGGATCCGTGCCGGCGAGCACGTCCAGCAGATGCTCGTCCGACGGCAGCTCACCCCACCGCATCGACTCCCGCCCCGGCCGGCAATCCACCAACCCCCACCTCCGCGGCATCCGCCGGTCAATCCGCCCGAACCGCCGGATCAGCACCGGCCGATACCCCAGTTCCGCACACCGCCGTGCAACCTCCGCGCCAAGGTCCGCACCGGCTCCACCGAGCACACCGGATGCCCCGGACCCACCAGGTGCCGAGGGTGCGGGCGCGACACCGGTCGGCCCAGAAGCCGCGACCCCGGACCCACCAGGTGCAGAAGGCGCGGGCGGGGCACCGGTCGGCGCAGAAGCCGCGGGCGCGGCACCGGTCGGTGCAGAACGCGCGGGCGCGACACCGCTCGGTGCAGAACGCGCGGGCGCGACACCGCTCGGTGCAGAGGGCGCGGGCGGGCCACCGGTTGGTGCGGAAGGCGGGTGGCGGAGGCTGGTGAGGGCGGTGCGGGGCCAGGGGGTGTGGGATTCGATGAGGAGCCAGCGGGTTGCGGGTGGGGCGGTGGCGAAGAGGGGGTCGCCGCGGAGGTCGGCCAGGGCGGCGCAGCCTGTCTCTGGTCGGTACCTTTCAGCCACCACGCCTGCCCGCCTCACGCCTCACGCCACAACCTCGGAGCTGACCAGGCCTCAGCCTGGTGTTGCCAGTCGCAACCAATCTACGCACTCGTCGCGACGAGGACTGCCTCGGTCAGGAGGCGTCGTACCAGAACCAGCTGGTCCTGTTCGGCCAGGCCGGGTAGTTCGCCGACCTTGTGGTCGGTGCCGTTGCACAGCGCCTGGACCGCGTCGAGGGTGGTTGCCGGGAAGGTGATGGTGCGGTCGGGGAGCTGGAAGGTGACCGGATCGCCCGGCAGGACGCGGCAGCGCAGACCGGGCCGGAGTCGGACTGTGGTGCCGACGGCCAATGAGGCGATGGAGGCAGCGTGGGCCAGGGGAGGCAGTGGGGCGGGGCGACTGGTGGGCCAGGTGCGGCGGCGTAGACGGGCCGCCAGTTCGTCGGGGCGAGCGGACTGGATCTCCTTGATGAAGAGATCGGCCACCTCCGGCAAGAGCTCGCTGAGCTGCGCGGGGTCGGCAGGGTCGGAGCCGAGCGGCAGTGCAGCACGCAACGCGGCCTGGTCCGCGGCGAGTGCCGCCAGCTCCTGCACAAGCAGGTAGCGAGTCATCGTGTGGAGGCCGACCGTTAGGTGCGCGCTCACCCCACCAAGCGCCTTCGCCGAGTGCAGGAATCCCCGAGGGACATACAGCGCGTCCCCGGGCCGCAGTACGTCGTCGACCACCGGCGCCTTGTCGCGCGCAGCAGCCGCAACCGCCGCGGAGTGGTCCGTCCACGGCTGATTGCGCAGCGGATCGACGTGCACCGGCTCGTGCACGGTCCAGTGCTTCTCGCCCGCCACCTGCAGCACGAAGACGTCGTGTACGTCGTAGTGCGCCGAGAACCCCTGCGACTCGGCAGGCGTGATGTAGGAGTTGATCTGCACCGGATGACCCGCGTCGACCGTCAGCTGCGTGGCGAAGTCGACGAGTGCCGGCCAGGTGCGGTGCAGCGCCTGCAGCACGACGGTATGCCCGTCGGCGAACAGCGCGGCCACCTTGTCGTCACGCACCTGGTCGGCGATCTCCGCGCCGACGCCGCCCGATCCGGTGAACTCCTTGTCCCCGACGACCGCGCCGTTCTTCGCGATCCGCAGGAACGGTGTCCGCAGGCCGCGGCGGGACAGCAACTCGTCCGCGGCCTCCAGGCTGAACAGATCGTCGTACGGCGCCGGCAGGTCCGGACCGTGTGACAGCAGCGCGCGCTTCCCCCAGTAGGAGCGCGCGAACTCGTCCAGCTCACCTGCTACACAGCGCCGGAGAGCCGGGCGCTCGTCCGGCAGCAGCCCGGCCCCCGGCACCGTCCTCACCAACTTCCGGAGCTCCCGCTGGCCCCACCGTCCGCCCCGCCGTCGGTCGCGCCCGGGTCGGCGCCGCCGTCAGCAGGTCCTTCCGAGCCGCCCCCGGCGCCACCATCGGCACCTCCGTCGGCGCCGCCGTCGCTGACACCAGGCGAGGCGCCGCCGTCCGCGGGCCCTTCACTGCCGGCTCCACCGTCGGCACCGCCATCAGTGCCACCCGGCATCGCCCCACCATCAGCAGGCCCTTCACCACCTGAGCCACCTGAGCCACCCGAGCCACCCGAGCCGTCACCGGACCCGTAGCCACCAGCCCCGCCGTCCGCACCGCCATCAGTCGTGCCCTGACTGGCTCCACCGTCGGCCGGTCCCTCGGAACCGCCGTACCCACCGGCTGTGGTGTCGTTGCCCTCGCTCGAGCCGGCTGAGCCTCCGTACTCGCCGGCGCCGCCGTCGGCACCGCCATCCGTCGCACCCGCGGTCGCGCCGCCGTCCGCCAGGCCTTCTTCGCCGTCGGACGAGGTCGTCATGTCGTCGTTGTTCAGACTCATCGTGCTGCTCCCTTCGCAAGTGGCCGCGAGTGCCGGGACGTGAGCAGGCACTCTGCGACCATCCTGTGCGCAAATGGGAGACGGACTAAACCCCGTTCCGGTTACAGCGGCCACTCGGTTCCACGGCGATGGCCGCACAGGTCGCGCCACACCTTCACGAACGCGTCGGTGATCTCCTCCGGCCGTACGGCGATCCGCAGCCAGTCGGCCCCGAGTCCCGGGAACGTGTCCCCACGCCGGACCGCGTATCCCCGCTCCCGCAAGGCGTTTCGCAGTACGTCGGCGCCCTCGACCCGCACGAGCACGAAAGGTCCCCGCGGGACGCCGTACGTCGCGACCGAATCTCCCAACGCGTCCAGCAGATAGGCACGATCCCGATCCAGAACAGCCGCGGCCTGAGCAGCCTCGACGACCGCATGCTCGTTGCTGCAGGCAATCGCCGCGGCCAGCGCAGGAGTGGACACCGGCCAGTGCGGCTGCACAGCTGCCAACTGTTCGATGAGCCCCGCCGCGGCGAGCACGTAGCCGACCCGCAGCCCCGCGAGCCCCCACGTCTTGGTCAGGCTGCGGATCACCACCAGCCCGGGAATCGAGGCGCCGGCGAGCGACTCCGGCTCGCCGGGTACGGCGTCCATGAACGCCTCGTCCACCACTAGGACCCGGCCGGGCCGGGCCAGCTCGCGCAGGTCGTCGGCGCGATGCAGCACGGAGGTCGGATTGGTCGGGTTGCCAATGACAACGAGGTCGGCGTCGGCCGGTACGGCGCTCGGATCGAGACCGAATCCGTCTTCCGGCCGCAGGATCACCCGGTCCACCAGATGCCCGGCCGACCGCAGCGCCGCCTCCGGCTCGGTGAACTGCGGATGCACGACGACCGCATGTCGCGGCCGGAACGCCCGCGCGACCAGCACGAACGCCTCCGCCGCCCCGGCCGTCAGCAGCACCCGATCCGGCGTCACCCCATGCCGAGCGGCAACCGCTGCCAGCGCCGCCTCCTGCCGCGGGTACGACGCCAAGTCGCTCAGACTGCCCGCGATCTCCTCGACCAGCCAGCCCGGCGGCGTCCCCACCCGGACGTTGACCGCCAGGTCGACCAGCCCACCGCCGACCTCGAGATCGCCGTGATGATCCAGATCAAACCCATCGGCCACCCCAGGAGGCTAACCGCTCGGACCGTGCCCGGAGCTGTGAGTCCACTCACCGAGGCTGCACGATGTACCGCCGGTTCTTCAGCGACGGGTTCCGATGCCTCACCTCGGCCAAGCGGTCGGCGGACAATGAGGCAAAGGCAGGTCCGTCGGCCTCGCCGGCGGAGGCGATCGCAACACCTTGAGGGTCGATGACCTGGCTGAGACCGCAGTACTTCTTCCCGTTCTGCGCAGCGGCCGCCACGTAGCAGGTGTTCTCCAAGGCCCGCGCGGTCAGCAGAGTGGTCCAGTGGTGCTCCTTGAGCGGTCCGCGAACCCAGGCCGCGGGTACGACGAGCACCTGCGCGCCGGCGTCCACCAGAGCACGCGACAGCTCCGGGAAGCGCAGGTCGTAGCAAGTCATCAGCCCGAAGGACAGCCCGCCGATCGAGACGACGACCGGCGCGACATCACCCGGCGTCAACTGGTCCGACTCCTTGTAGCCGAAGGCGTCGTACAGATGGATCTTCCGGTACGCGCCCAGCAGCGAGCCGTCCGCCCCGACGGCCAGCAACGTGTTGTACGGACGGTCCTGGTCGCAGCTGCGCTCGAACATCCCCGCCACGATCGCCACCCCGTTCTCGACCGCGCTCTTGCGCAGCGTGGCGACGAACTCCCCGTCCAGCGCCTCGGCGGCCTCCGCCACCGACCCGCCCTCGACGGCGAAGTCGGACATGATCGCTTCCGGCAGTACGACGAGGTCGGGTTGCTCGCGCGCCGCGTCGGCGACGACTCTGGTCACCAGCTCGCGGTTGGCGGCCTTGTCGTAGCTGCTGGCGGTCTGCATGACAGCGATCTTCATAACTCCATGGTGCCCGAAAGCGCCGATGGGGAAGACTGCGTGGCGTGGAGTACGACGCGCTGATTCTGGCCGGGGGTGGGTCGACCCGGTTCGGTGGGGTGGACAAGGCCATGCTGGTGCTCGACGGCGTGACGCTGCTCGACCGGGTGCTGACGGCAACGGCGGACGCAGCCGCGACCGTCGTGGTCGGCCCGGAGCGTACGACGTGCCGCCCGGTCGCCTGGACCGTCGAGGACCCACCCTCCGGCGGACCGCTGGCGGGCATCGCTGCCGGCCTCGCCCACGGCACCGCTCCGGTGGTCGTCGTCCTCAGCTGCGACCTCCCTTGGCTGACGAACGACGACATCGCCACCCTGCTCAACGGCCTCGGCGACCACGACGGTCACGGCCTGCAGGACCTGGACGGCCACGAACAACACCTGGCCACGGCCTACCGCCGTACCAAACTCGCCGAAGCCATCCAGCTGGCCGGCGACCCCAGGGACCGCTCGGTACGGCGTACGCTCGCCAGCCTCGACCTCACGTGGTCCGAGCCGACCCGCGCCGGCCGCGACGTCGACACCTGGTCGGACCTCGATGGCTGACGCCATCGCAAAGGCCTTCCCGAACAGCGAGATCATCCCGCGCACCGGCGGCCAACTGAACACGGTCTACGAAGTACGGCGACCCGGCACAGAACCCGTGATCGCCAAGACCTACACCTCCGAACTGGCCTGGAAACAAGCCAAGGAGATGCACGTCTACGGCCTGCTCGCCGACCTCGGCGACCAAGTCCCGCACGTGCTCCAGGTCGACGACGGCTTCACCGTGTTCTCCAGGCTGCACGGGGTACCGCTGTCCGAGACGACTCCGCCCGACTGGCGAGCGATGTACGAACAACTCGGTCAACTCCTGGCCGCGATCCACCGCATCGAACAACCGGCGTACGGCTACCTCACCGACCGGATCATCGACCCGTTACCCGACAACACGCAGTACATGCGCCGCCAATTCACCAGCAAACTCGAAGAGTTCACCGGCGATCGCAATCTCCACGACAAGATCCGGCAGTACGTCGAGGCGCACGACGACATGGCCAACACGTCACCGGCCCTGTGTCACAACGACTTCCACGAGGGCAATGTGCTGGTGGATCCGGAGACCTGGCGCATCACGGGCTTCGTCGACGTCGAGAACGCGATCGCCGCCGACCCGCTGATGGACCTCGCCAAAACCATGTCCTACTCCATCCGCGGCAACACCGAGAAGCTCGACGGCCTGCTCGAAGGGTACGGCGAGCTGCCGCCGGACTGGCGTGATCGCACCACGCTCTACCGGCTCTACCATTCGCTCGAGCTATGGGACTGGTTCGCTTCGATAGGCACAACCGTTCACCTGGACGGCATCGCGCGAGACATGGCCGAGATCGTCGAGAGCTAGCGGGTACCGTGTGCAGCATGCGAGCTGTCGTGTGTGAGGGTGCCGGCGGGATCGACGTTCTGACGATCGGTGAGATCGAGGACCCGAAGCCGGCCGTCGACGAGGTCGTCATCGACGTGGTCGCCGCGGGTGTGAACCGGGCCGACCTGCTCCAGCGGCAGGGCCACTACCCACCGCCGCCAGGTGCTCCCGGAACCATCGGGCTCGAGGTGTCCGGCACCATCTCCGCGGTCGGCGCGGAGGTCGACGGGTGGTCGGTCGGCGACGAGTGCTGCGCGCTGCTCGCGGGTGGCGGGTACGCCGAGAAGGTCGCCGTACCGGCGCCGCAGGTGATGCCGGTGCCGGACGGACTGGACCTGGTCAGCGCGGCCGCGCTGCCCGAGGTGGTCGCGACGGTGTGGTCGAACGTGTTCATGACCGCGCACCTGAAGGAAGGCGAGACGCTGCTCGTCCACGGGGGCGCGTCCGGGATCGGGACGATGGCGATCCAGCTCGCGGTCGCGCACGGAGCGCGGGTGCTGTGCACGGTCGGCAGCACGGACAAGATGGAGTTCTGCACCCGGCTCGGCGCCGAGGTCGCGATCAACTACAAGGAAGCCGAGTGGGCCTCGGTGGTGAAGGAGGCGACCGGCCAGGCCGGTGCCGACGTGATCCTCGACATCATCGGCGCGAAGTACCTGTCCGACAACGTGAAGTCGCTCGCGTACGACGGCCGGCTCGTCGTGATCGGGTTGCAGGGCGGCGTGAAGGGCGAGCTCGACCTCGGCCGGCTGATGTCCCGTCGCGGCTCGATCACCGGCGCCGGGCTGCGGGCCCGCTCGGTCGAGGACAAGGGCCGGATCCTCGCCGAGGTGGTGGGCCACGTCTGGCCGCTGGTCGCGGAGAAGAAGGTGCGGCCGGTCGTCCACACCACCTTCCCCCTCGACCAGGTCGCCCAGGCCCACCAGACCCTCGAGCAGTCCAGCCAGATCGGCAAGGTCCTGCTAACCGTCTGACGCCGGCAGGTTGGCGGCCACCCAGTCCGGGTCCGGCGCGACCAGCTGGATGACGTCGATCCAGGTGCCCTCGGGGTCACGGACGAAGAAGTGCCGCTGTCCGAAGACCTCGGTGACCACCTCGGTCTCGAGTTTCACGCCCGCCGCGGTCAGCGACCGGGCGACCTCGTCGGCGTCCTCCACGACGAAGCCGAAGACGTTCGTGCTCTCGGTCAGCTTGCTGACCGCGGCCGGCACGGTCTCGTGCCCGCGCTGACAGATCGCGAGCTCCCAGTCCGCCTCGCCGCGACGCAGCGTCACGAACCAGCCGAGGTCGATCGCGACCTGCAGGTCGAGGTGTTGCTGGTAGAAGGCGGCGACCTCCGCCGGTCGGTCCGTGACCACCGTGGCGCCGAATGCTGCGGGTTGCATACGTTCTCCTGACTACTACACCTGTCGTTGTTGTGTACGACAGTTGTAGTGGAACTCTGCTAGCCTTGTCAACATGCCGAGGAACCCCGAACGCCGTACCCAACTCGCCGACGCCGGCCTCGCCGTCCTCGCGGACGCCGGCGCCCGCGGCCTGACCCACCGCGCCGTCGACGCCGCAGCCGGACTCCCCGCCGGTACGGCGTCCAACTACTTCCGCACCCGCGACGCGCTGCTCGGCGCGCTCGGCGAGCGGATCTTCGAGCGACTCGCCCCCGACGAGGCCGTGCTCGAGCCGCTGGCCAAGCGCGAGCCGGGGATCGACCTGATGGTCGACTACGTCCGCTACATCGTCGAGCGGCTCCTCGGCCGGCCCGAGCTTTCGCTGGCCCTGCTGGAGCTTCGGCTCGAGGCCGCCCGCCGGCCAGGTCTGCACGAGATCCTGTCCCGCACCCTCCGGCAGGGCTTCGACGCCGATGTCGCCTTCAACTCCAACGCCGGCCTGCCGGGCGGCGCCGAGGAGATCCGCCTGCTGCACTTCGCCATCGACGGCCTCGTCCTGGACCAACTCACTCCCGGCACCGGCCGCCCGTACGACGTCGACGCGGCGACCGACCGCCTGGTCCGGCGCCTGGTCGAGCACCACCGTTGACCGCAGCATACTCGGTATGCATACTCAGTATCCATGTCGATCAAGCATGGATTGCTGGCCCTGCTGCGTCAGGAGCCGAAGTACGGCTACCAGCTGCGCGGTGAGTTCGAGGCCGCGACCGGCGCCACCTGGCCGCTGAACATCGGGCAGGTCTACACCACGCTCACCCGCCTGGAGCGGGACGGACTCGTCCGGGCCGCGTCCTCGGAGGGTGACGGCCGGTCGATGTACGAGATCACCGAGGCCGGCCAAGCCGAGCTGGCCGGCTGGTTCGACACCCCGGTCACCCGGGAGTCCCGGCCGCGCGACGAGCTGGCGATCAAGCTCGCGCTGGCCCTCGCCGTACCGGGTGTCGACGTGAGCGCCGTCGTCCAGCGGCAGCGGATGGCGACCATGCAGTCGCTGCAGGAGCTGACCAAGCTGAAGCGCGGCAGCCGGGAGAGCGAGATCTCCTGGCAGCTCGTCCTGGAGTCGATGATCTTCGCGGCCGAGGCCGAGATCCGCTGGCTCGACCACTGCGAAGCCATGCTGTTACGCCACCGTGGCAAGGCATCCACGGGTCCGAAGCCGACCACCGTCCCCGCGCCGGAGCAGGAGGCCAAGCGATGATCCTCGACATCCGCAACCTGACCAGGACCCACGGGCACGGCGAACAGGCGGTGCACGCGCTGCGGAACGTCGACCTGTCCGTCGAAGCCGGCGAGCTCGTCGCCGTCATGGGCCCGTCGGGCTCGGGCAAGTCCACCCTGCTCACCTGTGCCGGCGGACTCGACCGTCCGACCGCTGGAGAAGTACTTGTCGACGGCAACAGTCTCACCACGCTGAGTCCCAACGCCGTGGCCGCTCTGCGCCGGCGCCGGATCGGCTATGTCTTCCAGGACTTCAACCTGATCCCCGCCCTGACCGCAGCCGAGAACGTCGCGTTGCCGCTCGAGCTCGACGGCGCCCGGACCCGGGTCGCCCGCAAGTACGCCGAACAAGCGCTGACGGAGGTGGCCATCGGTGAGCTCGCCAACCGATTCCCGGAGGACATGTCCGGTGGACAGCGGCAACGAGTCGCGATCGCCCGGGCAATCGTCGGCGAGCGCCGCCTCCTCCTCGCCGACGAGCCCACCGGGGCCCTGGACTCCGACACCGGCGAAGCGGTTCTCCAGTTGCTGCGGGACCGGTGCGACCAGCACGGTATCGCCGGTGTACTCGTCACCCACGACGCCAGGCACGCCGCCTGGGCCGATCGGGTCGTCTACCTGCGCGATGGTGTGCTGGTAGGCCAGTCCGGTCCGCTGCCCGAGGCCGACGCCCTGCTGCAGGAGAGCCGCTGATGGGTGGCTGGGGGCCGCCGCTTCGGATCGCCCGGCGCGCCACCAGGAGATCACTCGGCCGGACCTTCCTGGTCGCCGCGCTGATCGGCCTGCCGGTGCTCGCCGCGACCTGGATGGGCGTGGTGCTGAAGACCAGCTCTCCGTCCGGGGAGGCGCTGGCCAGGTTGAGCATCGGCCAGGCGGACGCGAGCGTCGTCGTCTCGCAGTACGGCAGGTTCGCGCCGATGGACATGCCACACGTGCTGGGGTCGTCGGAGCCGGCACCCGCCGAGGGCGCCGAGCAGCCTGTCCGGGTACCGGCGACCTTCGACCCGCGGCCGTTGCTGCCGGTCGGCAGCGTGCTGGCGAGGATGCTGGTCGAGGTCGGCACCGTCGACATCCAGGGACCGTCGACGACCAGCGCCGTCAGCGTGGTGACAGGCGATGCGAGCAGCCCGCTCGCGAAGGACCTGACCCGGCTCGACGAAGGTCGGTTCCCGACGTCGCCGTCGGAGGTCGCGATCTCGCCGTCGCTGGCCAAGTACCTCGGCATCGACAAGCTCGGCGCAGCGACGGTGCGCAGCGCGGAAGGAGCGTCGTACCAGGTGGTCGGGATCGTTCGGCCGACGAACCAGCCGAACGCGCGGACCGTGCTGGCGACGCCCGGCACGCCACTGGTCACGGTCGACCCGACGACCTCCGTCCAGTACCTGGTCGACCTGCCGAACGAGATCGACGCGACCACGCTGGCCGCGCCGTTGCGCAACCACGGTCTCTTCTTGTTGCCGCGGGCAAACATCGTGAACCCGCCGCCGGAGCTGTACGGCGGCGGATCGGGCGACGTCGGCCCGTACGCCGCGATGGCGCTGGCGATCGGCCTCGGTGTGCTGGAGATCGTGCTGCTCGCCGGGACCGCGTTCGCGGTCGGCGCCCGGCGGCAGACCCGCGAGCTCGGCCTGGTGATGGCGACCGGTGGTACGGCGCGCGACGTACGGCGGATCGTCCTGCTGCAAGGCCTGTTCGCCGGTGTGGTCGGCGTGACCGCGGGCCTGCTGCTGGCGGCCGTCGTACTGGTCGCCGGAAAGCCTTGGTGGGAACGGATGAACTCGACGCTGTTCCTGTCCTGGCAGATCCCGTGGGTCAGCGTGATCGTGATCGCGCTGCTCGGTGTGCTCGCCGGGCTCGCCGCCGCCGTCGTCCCGGCGGTGAGCGCCGGCCGGCAGGCGCCGCTGGCCGCGTTGTCCGGACGGTTCGCGGCGACCATCGGCAGGGCGAGGATCCGCAAGCCTGCCGTCGTGATGGTGATCGCAGGCGTCGCATCGGTGCTGATCGGCAGCACGATGCTCGCGTCGGCCCTCGCCGAGGCGAGGCGGACGCTGCCGACGGACGCCGACTACCAGGCGACCGTGACGCCGACCGGGCCGATCGCCCTTGTTTTGCTGGGGATCACCGCAGTCATCGCCGGGCTGGTCTGGATGCTGCCCAACCTGGTCGGCAAACTCTCGGCCCTCGCCGGGCGGCTGCCGCTGAGCGGCCGGCTGGCGCTGCGCGACGCAGCCCGGCACCGGCACCGCACCGGCCCGGCCACGGCGGCGATCATGATGGCCGTCGCCAGTACGGCGGCGGTCGCCTTCGCAGCATCGAACGGGATCGCCGCGGATGCGAAGGACTACACGCCTGAAGGACGGCCGGGCAACGCGACGGTCCAGTTCGACACCGGCGGACCCGGCTCGGTGCCGTACTCGAGCGCGACCGAGCAGCGGATCGCGTCGCTGCTGCCGGCCGAGCAGACCTTCCGCGTCGGCACCGTCACCGCCCCGGGGGTCAAGCCGATCGGCGAGTACGTGCCGACGATCATCGCCCGCGCGCCGGAGACGACCGTCGGCGAGGCCGGATTCAGCTTGCTCGTCGTCGATCCGGCGTACGTCGCGAAGTTCGCCGGCCTCGAGCGCGCGGCCGGGGAACTGCGCGCCGGGCGGATCCTGCTGCCCAGAGCGGACCTGACCACCAAGGACACCGTCGAGCTGATCAGCGACACCCCGACCAGCAGCAAGCGGGTCGCCCGCCACCCGGCCGTCTACGCCGGCGGCGTGCCCACGGTCCGGCTGCTGCGGGCCAACGCGCTCATCAGCCCGGACGCGGCCGCCAAGCTCGGCACCATCAACACGATCAGCGTCGAGTACGAGCTGAGCCGTACGCCGACCGACGACGAACTGGCCGCAGCACATCGGCTGCTCGGGCGCGACGACCTGCTGACCATCGAGCAGGGATACCAGAGTCCCGCCCGCCTGTTCCTGATCGGGATCCTGACCGCGGCGACCGTGGTCACGCTGCTCGGTGTGGCGATCTCGGTGTCACTGTCTGCCGCCGAAGGCCGAGCCGACCTCGCGACGCTCGCCGCGATCGGTGCGCAACCGCGCCGGCGGCGGAATCTGGCGGCCGCGCAGGCGTGGGTGCTGGGACAGTTCGGTTGCGTGCTGGGCGTGGGCGTCGGCGCGCTCTACGGCTACACAGCGCACGCGGCCTTCGGATCACCGCATTTCGTGGTGCCGTGGCTGGAGATCGGCGGCATCGTGGTCGCCGTACCGCTGTTCGCCGGGTCGCTCGCCTGGTTGATGACGCGGTCGCGGCTTCCGATGGTCAGCCGAATCGACTGACCCGGGCAACCTCGGGATAGGCGACCGGGTACGGCGGTGTGCTGGTGACTCTCCACTGGCCACAAGCACACCGCTGGTAGACAACCAGGCCGTCGCTGATGGGAGGACGCCACCAGCCAGCGATGGCGGTGGGCTTCGAGTCTGGCTGTCATACGTTCATCGTGATGTAATGCCATTATGCATCTCAACCCTTACGGCGCCGACGCGGTCCTGCTGGCCGTCAACCTGGTCACGCGGCCGGCGAGCACGCCCCAGGAGTTGGCCGAGCGCTGCGAGGAGAGCGGTGTCGAGAGCCGGCTGGT
Source organism: Kribbella sp. NPDC002412 (assembly GCF_053592935.1). Taxonomy (NCBI): domain Bacteria; kingdom Bacillati; phylum Actinomycetota; class Actinomycetes; order Propionibacteriales; family Kribbellaceae; genus Kribbella; species Kribbella sp. NPDC002412. Next base: position 6,317 of record NZ_JBSFBL010000067.1, on the reverse strand, counting down.
GCGGGAGCGTCGCGTGACCGCTGCGGACCTGGCCGCCGTACGGGTTGCGCTGGACGAGTGGCTCGAAGTGGTCGACGCCAAGGACGAGCAGTCCCGCGTCGACCTGATCAACGCGATGCTGGCCAAGTACACCGAGCATCCGCGGCTCACCAACCACGCCGGCGACGGCTGGCACGTGCACTACCGGCCGGACAAGGTCCCGGTCGGGCGACTGGTCGCGACCCTGATCAGCACCGGTACGGCGTTGCACCTCGCGGGCCGTGGCATCAGCCGGCTCGGCCGGTGCGCGACCGACGGCTGCGGCAACGTCTACGCCGACCTGTCCCGCACCGGCAGGCAGCGCTACTGCAGCCCCGGCTGCGCCAACCGGGACGCCGTACGGCGGCATCGTGCTCGCTCCGCGTAGTCGTTCGGATTGTCCACAGCCCGCCCGCGGCCCCTGGCAGCGGGAGCCTAGGATGGGCAGATGACCGAGAGCAGCAGCGAGGGCCAGGAAGTTCCGATGGCCGGGGCGCGGACCGAAGACGGCAAGGTGCTGATCGTCGGGCCGGACGGCATGGCCGTCGAGGGGCCGCCGCGCTCCGACAGCGACCGCGACGAGCAGGACGAGCCGCGGTCGGTGACCGAGCTCGTCGAGCAGCCGGCCAAGGTGATGCGGGTCGCGAACATGATCCGGCAGCTCCTCGAGGAGGTGAAGTCGGCGCCGCTCGACGAAGCCTCCCGGCAGCGCCTGAAGTCGATCCACGAGGTCTCCATCAAGGAGCTCGAGAGCGGCCTGGCACCGGAGCTGGTCGACGAGCTGGAACGGCTCAGCCTCGACTTCACCGACGACACCGTGCCGACCGAGGCCGAGCTGCGGATCGCACAGGCCCAGCTGGTCGGCTGGCTGGAGGGCCTGTTCCACGGCATCCAGACGGCGCTGTTCGCCCAGCAGATGGCGGCGCGCCAGCAGCTGGAGGGCATGCGCCGCGCGCTCCCCGGCGGCCAGCAGGTGCACGGCGAGGAGGCCGCCGGCTTCCCGGGCGCTCCCCGGGCCAGCAACACCGACGGCCCGGGCAGCGGCGGGATGTATCTGTAACGCCTTAATTCAAAGACTGAAACAACCTCTCGAGGACGGCGGCGACGCCGTCCTCGTCGTTTGTCGGGCACACTTCGTCGACCACGGCGAGGACTTCGGCGTGCGCGTTGGCCACGCCGTACGACGTGCCCGCCCAGGCGAGCATCGGCAAGTCGTTGATCGAGTCGCCGAAAGCGATCGAATCGTTAGCCGGAATCCCTTGCGTGGCAGCGAAATCGGCCAGCATGGCCGCCTTCGACACCCCACTCGCGGAGATCTCCACCAGGCTCGTGCCGCCGCTGTGGCTGGCGGTGACTCGCCCGGCCACCAAGGGACTGATGCGCGCGAGCAGCTCGTCGGAGTGCCAGCTCGGGTGCCGGACCAGCAGCTTCGCGGCCGGTTCGGACAGCAGGACGTCGATCGCGGCGACCAACGTGTCGTCGGGTTTCGGCCAGCGGTTCAGGTAGTGCGGCTCCTGCCCGTAGCGGTCGGGGCGCTCGATCGCGAACTCCACTTCGGGAATCTCGGCGCGGATCGCCTGCGCGACCTCGAGCGCGACCGCCGGGTCGATCATCCGGGTCCGGATCGGCTGCCGGCGGACGACGTCGTACAAAATAGCGCCGTTGGCAACAATCGCGACACCGTGCTCGCCGACGAGGTCGGCCAGGTCGTGCAGCCAGCGCGGTGGACGCGCGGTGACCATCACGAAAACACTGCCCGCGTGCTGCGCCGCGAGCACAGCCGAACGAGTGCGGTCGGAGATGGTTCCGTCGCTGCGTACTAAGGTTCCGTCAAGATCGGTGGCGATCAGACGGGGCGGGCGGAGGTCGTCAGGTGCCGTCACCAGGCCACCGTATCCGGCCTGGTGAGGATTGCTCATTACCCCTCACAGCAGGTCCGGCGCAAGCGATCAGAGCGCGGTTTCAGACGTTTCTGACCAATCTGATTGAGCCTTGAACAACGTCACCAGACCGTTACGGCAGGATGCTGCAAAGGCAGCAAGTTCCCCTGCGCAGCAGGGTTTACGCATGATTTCATGCGGTGGTCTGGCGGGGAACCGGGGGCGATTCAACCGCGTCGTAAGCCTGTTCTGGATCAGCGCGACTGATGCAGCCCCACCCTGGAAGCACACACAAACGTCGAAAACTGTTGTGGAGTTGGCTGCAACCAAAGCCACAGTAGCGGCGTCAACAGTTATGGATCGGTGCGTCCCGTGCGGGACGACACGGTGGGTCGGCAACAGTTCGTCGGTCCATCAGCTAGTGGATCCGCGTGGCCGAACGTCGTTCACCGTTCGTTCATTCGGGTCCTAATACTTGGGGAGCCACATGACCGTCAACAGCGCCAATCTAGCGGGATCAGGGGGCAGCAGTTCCCGAGCCGCTGTCGACACATCTTCCACCACGGAAGGGGCAATGACCGGCTGCATCGCCCGGTCGGACATTTTTCAGCACCGGCTGATGGAAGAGCCGCCACCCGCCTCCGCCACCCGGCGGACCCGTGAGCGGTACGAGCAGCTCGTCCGGGAGGCGAAGGCCTTGTGCGCTTCGTGTCCGCTGTTCACCGACTGCCTGTACAGCGCGGTCGCCGAGCACGACGTGAGCGGCTTCGTCGCCGGAACCACTGCTGCACAACGGCGTTCGATGCGCAACCTGCTCGACGTCGAGGTGCAGGCCGACGACTTCGACCAGCTCGCCGGGGCCCGCGGGACCCGCCGGCCGGTCAGCCACGAAGAGGTGCTGCGGCTGCGGACGCAGTACCCGAACGACAGCCTGGAGTCGCTGGCCATGCGGCTCGGCTGCTCGCTCTCGACGGTGAAGCGGCACCTGCGTCGCGCCCGCCGCGGCCAGAGCCCGGCCGTCAAGACCCCGCGTCCGCGGCCGGCCGTCAGCGCCGTCCTGGACGCGTTCGACACGGTCGTCGACCAGCAGCGCCAGCAGCGCCGGACCGGCAGCAGCCGAGTCGCCTGACTCCGATACTCGGCCCGCCAGCGGACTATCGGACCCAGACAGCGAAGGCCCGGAAACCCTGTGAGAGCAGGGGTTCCGGGCCTTTCGGTTGCTTTGGACAACTGTCAAGCTTTTCGACGGCGGCCGAAAGGCTTGGCGCCGGCGCGGTTGTCGGCTGAACTGGAGCGGTGGGTCAGAACCAGCGGTTGAGGACAGCGGCGACGCCGTCGTCCTGGACCGACTTGGTCACCTCGTCGGCGGCGGCCTTCACCTCGTCCGGCGCGGACCCCATCGCGATGCCGAGACCGGCGTACGTCAGCATCTCGATGTCGTTGCGTCCGTCACCGATCGCGACCAGGCCGGCGGGGTCCAGGTCGTACTGCGCGAGCGCGACCTTCAGGCCGGTCGACTTGTCCACGCCCTCCGGGGCGATGTCCAGCCACGCGGTCCAGCCGACGAAGTAGCTGACCCCGTGCAGGCCGAGGCGTTCCGCCAGATGGACGAAGTCCGCCTCCGACTGCTCCGGGTCCCGGATGATCAACCGGGTCACGGGTTCCGGCGCCAGCTCGTCGTCGTCGACGACCCGGATCTGGGCGTCGTACCCGAGGTCGCCGTCCGGGAACGGCGCGGTGACCAGGTAGCTGCCGTCGTACTCCTCGACCGCCATCCGGGCGTTCGGCGCGTGCTGGCGCACCGACGCGATCACCGTGGTCGGGTCGAACGTCCGCTCGTCCACCACCTCGCCGGCCGGGAACCGCATCGTCCGCGCCCCGTTGCTACAGACAACCAATGCGCCGGCGGCCAGGCCGAGCCGCTCGGCGACCGGCCTGGTGGTCTGCCAGCCCCGGCCGGTGGCCAGGATCACCGGCACCTCGGCGGCGGTACGGCGTACCGCGTCGACCACCGCCTCGGAGAGCAGCTCGTCGTGGTCCAGCAGGGTGCCGTCGATGTCCAGGGCAACGGCCGTCGGCCGCGGGGTGTCCGTCATCTGCCGACCGGTTCGAGGACCTCACGACCACCGACGTACGGACGCAGGGCGGTCGGCACCCGGACCGAGCCGTCGGCCAGCTGGTGCGTCTCCAGGATGGCGACGATCCAGCGGGTGGTGGCCAGCGTCCCGTTCAGCGTCGCGACCGGCCGGGTCTTGCCGTCGGCGTCGCGGTGCCGGATGTTCAGCCGGCGGGCCTGGAAGTCGGTGCAGTTCGACGTCGAGGTCAGCTCCCGGTACCGGCCCTGCGTCGGCACCCACGCCTCGCAGTCGAACTTCCGGTACGCCGAGATGCCGAGGTCACCGGTCGCGGTGTCGATCACCCGGTAGGACAGCTCCATCTTGTCGAGCATCTCCTTCTCCCAGTTCAGCAGCCGCAGGTGCTCGGCGGCCGCGTCCTCCAGGCTGCAGTAGGAGAACATCTCGACCTTGTCGAACTGGTGGACGCGGATGATCCCGCGGGTGTCCTTCCCGTGCGAACCGGCCTCCTTGCGGTAGCAGGACGACCAGCCGGCGTACCGGACCGGGCCGTTCGACAGGTCGAGGATCTCGTCCATGTGGTAGCCGGCCAGCGACACCTCCGACGTCCCGACCAGGTACAGGTCCGGGTCGGCGAGCCGGTAGACGTCGTCGTGCGCGGACAGGTAGCCGGTGCCGCCCATCACCTCGGGCTTGACCAGTGTCGGCGTGATCATCGGGGTGAACCCGGCCTCGACCGCCTGCTGGATCGCCAGCTGGAGCATGCCCAGCTGCAGCAGCATGCCGACGCCCTTGAGGAAGTAGAACCGCGAGCCGGAGATCTTCGCGCCGCGCTCCATGTCGATCGCGTCGAGCAGCTCGCCCAGCTCGAGGTGGTCGCGGGGCTCGAAGCCCTCGGCGGCGAAGTCGCGCGGCTTGCCGATCTCCTCGACCACCACGTAGTCGTCCTCGCCGCCCACCGGCGCCTCGTCGGAGACCAGGTTCGGCAGCGCGCGGGCCAGGTCGTCGAACCGGCGCTCGGCGTCGTTCGCGGCGGCCTCGGTGGCCTTCACCTCGGCGGCCAGGGCCTTGGTCCGCTCCAGCAGCGCGGCCCGCTCGTCGCCCTTGGCCTGGGCGACCTGCTTGCCCAGCCCCTTCTGCTCGGCCCGCAGCGCCTCGAACGCGGAGATCGACGATCGACGCTCACTGTCGGCGACCAGGATCTGGTCGACCAGGTCCGTACTCTCGCCGCGCTTGGTCAGGGCCGCACGCACGACATCGGGGTTCTCACGGAGCAGTTTCGCGTCAATCACACGACGAGGGTAATGCCCCGCGTCGGATCGTGGGTGCCCAGCTCCGGTGTCCAGGCAGGTGCATCGCAAGGCGGAGGAGGGGAGCGGTGCGGAGCACCGTGACCCGACGACAACGCCGCGAGGTGCCTGGCTGGGCGCCGGAGATGGGTGCCCAAGATCCGACGCGGGGCAATGAGCGGGGCGTGTCAGGAGGGGCGAAGTCTATTCGGGATGATGTGGTTGACGCACTGTTACTCGAGGGGGAACCGAGCGGGTCATGAACCACCATCCACCCAGTCACCTCGGCCGTGCGCTCACGGTCGTGCTGGGTGCGCTCCCGTTCACCGTGATCACCCTCCTGGTCGCCAACCACTGGGCCCCGCTGGAGCGCTGGGACCAGTCCGTCGCCGTCCGCTCCGCGGAGTACGGCGCGCTCCGCCCGAACATGGTGGATTTCTGGCATGTGATCGGCGACGTGTTCCTGCCCTGGGCCATGCGGGCGGTCATCGTGGTCGTCGCGGCGTACCTCTGGCACCGGCGGGCCCGGCTGCTGACGATCTGGCTGCTCGTCTCGGCCGGCGCCGAGCTGGGCCTGGTGCACGCGGTCAAAAACATCTTCGACCGACCCCGGCCCGCTCAGATGCTGGTGGAGAACGAGGGTTGGTCGTTCGTCTCCGGCCACGCCACCGCCGCGTTCGTGATGGCCGGCGCGCTGGGCGTCGTCCTGCCTTCGGTCCGGGGGTGGCGGCGCCGGTTTCGCCTGCTGGTGATGCTGCCGACGATCGCGGTGGTGTGGATCGCCTCGGTCGACCGGGTCGCGCTCAACGTGCACTACGTGTCGGACGTGCTCGGCGGCTGGGCGCTCGGGCTGGCGATCCTGACCGCGACGTCGATCGGGTTCGGGCTCCGGCCCGGCTTGCGCCGGCGGCGCCGCCGTACCCCGTCCGAGGACGACGGCACGACGATCCCGCCCAAGGCCGCCGTCATCGTGAACCCGATCAAGGTCGGCGACGGGGTGGTCGACCAGGCGATCCACCTGCGGAAGCAGGTCCGGAGACGGCTCCGAGAGGTGC